>JAYSRF010000242.1:0-20935 GCA_043721195.1 Fluviicola sp.
ATTGCAAGCACCAATACAGGAGTATGTAATAACAATCCCATTCGAAAACTCAACAAAGCACTCAATAATGATGGATGCAGAAAATCAAATCCTTCCCCCGAGTATGACCATATAAACCAATGACCTGTTTGCCATTTCCAGGATAAAAACAAACAAGAAATCGTCACAAAAAATAACACTAAAAACAAAATGAGTTTTCTAAAATGGGAAACAAAAAGCGACTTAATCCAAGAAAAGAAGTCAATGCGTGAGTTCCAAATGAGCGGTATTGCTAGTACCACAACCAGGTTAGTTGGTCGCAAGAGAAGGATCAACCCCAAAACCAGTCCAAGGAACGCAAAACGCTTTGCTGTCGGTCTATCTCGCAACTTCAACAAAACGTTAAAAAACAGGGCAATCAAAAACAACGAATATCCATGGGTGAATGACGGTGTATAAAAACCATAAAACACAATGGGGGTTGACAAACACAACAGCATTACTATGTGTGAAACAGTTTCAGATTTTTGATTTAAGTAGCGCTTTAACAGGCGTATCCACAACACAATTCCTGTGAGTGTATATGTCAGGCTACCAATCCAAAAGAAAAACTGAAAAAAAGACGAATAGCCATCAACTGGTGCCCCAGATAGCTTCGCAAATAAACAGGCAAGTAAAAAAAAGGGTAATTGCAAAATGGCTATCCCAGGGAAATATTTATTGTAAGAAGCACCATCCCTCGTTCTGAATATGTAATTCTTACTAACATTTCCATTGTGATAGACAGCCTCGACCTGTCTTGCTTGTTCGAATGTGGGATCACCGTATAGGAAAAACGACGGAAGATAAGCATAGTAGCCACTTCCGTCGGATCTAATTACATAACTGAAGTCGTTGTTCTTTTTTTGCCAAGAATACCCTAAAAAAGTAAAACTGGCAAGAAAAATCAATACAACAACCTTCCATTTATCTATAGTAAACTTTCCTAACTGCATCCATCAATTGTTCGAATCAAAAGTATAGTATTTTGTGCTAAGTCTACTATGGAATACCGAATAAAGAGAGCTTGAATTCATCTATTCCGATTCAACCAACCACGCTTGGCAAAGACCGCAATCAATGAGAGTGCGATAAACGCCATAACTCCCAGAATCATGAAATACCCATTTTTCCATTCCAATTCTGGCATGTACTTAAAGTTCATTCCATACACACCAACAATGAAAGTAAGTGGAATAAAAACAGCACTTATCACTGTCAGTACCTTCATGATTTCGTTCATTTTTTGACCTTGAACAGCATAATACAAGTTGGCTAATCCTTCTAACAATTGTTTTTGCGAATCAATGTCCTCAATTAAAACCATACACGTATCTCGTAAATCTTGAAAATAATGGCAATTAGATTTATCAAAAATCTGATTATCAACACGCTCAATTTGCGAAACCAATTCACGAATCGGTTGCACTATTTTACGCAATTCAGCTAATTTTCGTTTTTGCCATTCTATTTTTCGTAAAACTTCACTTTTCGGATAGCGAACTAACAACAACTCCAATCTCCCAGTTATCTCAGCAATTTCTTCCAATACTTCTTGGTAATTATCAATAATTGCTTCAAGCATTCGGAACAATAAAAAATCGGGACCTTTGAACCGAATTTTGCCTTTTTTTAGCTCCAATCGATCACGCACATTCGGAAAATGATCAGAACTTCGTTCTTGTAGAGAAATGAGATAGTTCTTCCCCATGATAAAACTGATGCGTTCTTTTGCAAGATCAAATTCCATGTTTTTTGAAGGAAGAGCAGAAACAATACTAAAAAAAACATAATCTGTATATTCCTCTAATCGTGGACGCTTCGTTCCCTTAAATAAATCTTCCTGAATCAGTTTATCAACATTCAAACGATCGCATAAACGAACAATCGAATCGTGTTCATCCAGGGAATGATAATTCAACCAATGGGTGACATCTGGCTCATTATCTGGATGGAAATGAGTAGCAAAATACAACTCATCTTCTTTCGTTAACGTTAGAATCTCTGCGTTATATCGATAATGTTGGACTGGTTTTTGATGCATTTTAACTGAATAATTCTTGAATCATCAGCTAATTTAAACATCTTTCTAAATGAAACACCTCTTTGCTGTTCTACTTGTTGGAATAACCATTTTTGAACTTCATGCTCAAGATTCACTCTCTGTAACCGTTCATGTGATTTATGGATCAAAACCTATTTCAGAAAATGAGGGTAAATGGTTTGGCGGAAAACTTGGTGGGCATGTAGGATTGGAAATCATGCCAGGGAAAGTAATTCATTTCAATCCAGGTGGTGCTGTAAAGGCAACTCGCCAACATTCAGACACGGGATCTTATGTACAATCTAGTATTGAAAATTTCTATTGCACCTTTGGTTGTGAATTAGTCAAAACGATGCAAGTGAAGATTCCAATAACGTTAGCGGAAAGAACTTTATTGGATAGCATTAGTCAACAATTTGTAGCACATCCACCCTATCCGTATGCGTTTTTTGGAATGCGGTGCGCAGCAGCTTGTTATCATTTACTGTCCTATACTTCTATCGCTCCAGAATTTGGAGATCGCAAAATGGTTCGAAGATTCTTTTACCCCAGAAAATTGCGCAAATACTTGATTCGAAGAGCAAAGAAAACGCATTGGAAAATCACCGTTTCTGACGGGCGCGAATCGCGGAAATGGGACCATGATTAACTTTACTTTTACGTAAATGCTCATTGATCTTGGCTATACTTCGTTGGTTTTCGATACTGAAAACAGCTTTCTTTATTTTTAATTTTTCTTTACTCGTTAGGTGCCAAGAAAGTGAAATACGATCTTTTGCAGTTTCTCGCAAATTAAGTGAAATCAACTGAATCGGAAATCCACTATTTACGTTTCCAATTTTCAATAATTGTTCTTGATCAAAATCTTGCGTTCGGGGGAAATTACCATATACATTGGAAAAAGGAAGGTAAAATTTGTCGATAAAACTAATCTGCCTCACCTCATCACCGGTGAGCATTTTTCGTGTATCACGAATCTGAATGACAACAACACCCGCTGTATTCTCCTTGATCCAATCGCGCAAAGCATTCATCCACTGAAACATGGTTTTTACTCCAAAATTATCCCGCGTGCCCGCATCCATAATTTGAATGGAAGGTGTTGTAGGCAACGTGACCATTGGTAAGACGAACGGAAAAGTTGCATTCATCCGCAAAACACTGGTAAAACGAATGTTTCCAGCATCATTTGCTTTAAGAAGTTGTCGCATTTCTATATCTTCATACGAACGAATTGTTCCAGTAGGATCACTGGAATTACCCGTAATAAAACTCAATGGTTGAGCAGAAATCAACAACCTTCTTCCATCATTAACAATGGTTGGTGAAAAGAGCATCACAGGAATCACACCCTTTTGTTCAGGACCAGTAAAATAATCCAATGAATGATCCAGAACGCCATCTGTATTTTCATTCAAATCTTCTTCGAATGCCATTCCCCTATCATAGTTATAGGATTGCCCATTCTTTAAGCGTGATTGATACCGAAAGAAAATATCATTCGTGGAGGCAGCAAAGGATAATTTATTCAATAAATCAGTAGAAATGGCATTGAAATACTTCGAATCATTCAAATTCAATGTTGCGCCACGTTTGTTTTTAAGCAGTAAAGAACGGTAGTAACTTGCACCAACCATACCGCCAGAAGCGCCTGTAATTAACGCGGTATGATTGGAGAATTTTCCTCCTGACAACGAATCACAATAACGCACCATTTCAAATGTCCACGAAGCACTTCTTGATCCTCCACCAGAAGTGTTAATGATAAACAAAATTGGCTTTTCTTCACCAGTCTGAGCTTTCCATGCATTCAATGCGTTGATATAATTGAGTGAGTCAGCTGTAATTTGAGAAGGATCAGCTGAAAGTAATCGGATCGCATTGTGTGAATAAGGTGATTTTTTTACCATTGAATAATCCAATCCATACGCTTGATTTTCAAATTGAAACACATTCAATTCTTTCGAAAGGTAATTCATGAACAGAATGATTCCAATCAGCATAACATACGTCCAATTACGAAGCCAAGAAATCAATGCACTAAACAGCATGAGAACAATGGTCAATAGCAAAACAATACTCATGGAAGCTGGCACATCAAAAAGCGATTTACTTCCTAACAATCCGAGTAAAATAAAAGCCGAAACGGTTGTGATTTCAAAAATGGTAGTAGAAATACGATTTTGTTCAAAAACACGCTGTAATAATACAGGACTGTAATGCCTTGTAGATCGACATTGATGTACTTTTAATCCTTTTCCGATGTACCAATAAAGCGGGTGCTTTCCTTCAGCTGCATAACGCAATGTTTTTCCTTGACTTAAGCGTGACCAACTTGTTTGTCCTGTTGTTGCCTGTTGATTTTTCGATTGTAAATCAAAGAAATTTTTGTTTTTGGGGAAGAAATACGCCAAAGCAACACCTACAAACAACAGGTATCCAATCAAATACGCTGCTACATACCCTACAATTTCGCCTGTTGTTGCAAATTCTTCGATATACTGAAAATCAATCATTTGAACCAAATAAACTCCATTAAAAACGAGTGGAATAATGGTGTTATTGAGACAAAATTTCAAAAATGGTTTATGTACAGTCGCTAAAAAAGGGAAATGAGGTCCCAACCGTATATAACTATAGGAGTTGAAAGCCATTGTTAGTCCACCGAATGAGAAACCCAACAACAAAAAGGATGAAAAACTGATTTCACCTTGATATTCTGGTGATAAAAACAATAAGGGAATGCCAAATGAACGTCCTAAACTATCGGTTACGATTGCAAAAAAGAAAACCCAATAAAGTAAACCAACTAAATTGTGTTTCAGGTGACGCAACAATAAAACGAATGGAAAGAAATAACGCATTCCTTTTACAACACTTCTAAAACGATCCTTAAATAACATTGAGTTTAAAGTACGAAAAATTATTTAAGAGAACAATGACATTTAATAAAGTCAGACACCAGATAACTCAATGCTTTACCAACTATTACCTGATCTCGTTCATTTATAGGTGCCGCTTCTGGTAAATGGAGGTAAACGCATTTTTTAGTTTTAGCCATTGAACGCACATAAAACCGCGCTTGTTCTAAACTAACGCCAGATGGTGTAAACGCGCTTGATGGCATATTGGCAATACTATCCATATCTAGTTCGAGTCCAATCAGATCAGTTGAAAAATCGACAGCTTGTTCCTGAACATCCTTTTGAAAACGTGAAGGTTCATCTATCCAATCTTCAAAAAAACGAGTAGTTGAATTCATCAATTCCAATCGTTTTAGCACCACTTCATTATTATACGATTGATGTAAACCTAAAACGGCATATTTTGACATAAAACCTTCGCCCCAAGCGTAACTAAAAGGATTTCCAGAATGTCTCCCTTCCAAATCTCGCGTATCTGCATGTGGATCAAGGTTCACAACTGCCAATTGTTGTTTCAGCCCAAGACTAACACCTTTAATTAGACCATACGCATTGTTATGACCTCCACCAATTACAATGGGAATGCCACCACTTTCAGCCACTTCTTTTGCCCAAGACACAACAAGTGTATCCAATTCAGAAACCAATTCATGTAGACTTAGTTCCGTTTGATTTTCATTTTGCACGATCACACCATGAACAACCAATTCATTTCCGGATAAAAAACGATTGCTTTGAACTGCCAAAAAACGACCAATAAATGCAGAAAATGCTTTATCAGCACCACCAAATCCACCATTGGCACGTGGACCAATATCTTCCGTTATTCCCAAAACATGGAATTTTCGTTGTTTCCAAGTATCGTTATCTTCAGCTCGAAATAAGGTTTCTTGTCCTAGTCGAAACTCACCATCTCGGCGTGTAACCCATAATTGACGCTCTTCTAGGGAAGGAAGGCGTAGGGAAAAAAAATCATTTTTCAGTTCGGTAAGCATGCACTAAATCTACGAATTCTTGTGGAGGTGAGATCGGTCGCATGGTAATTTTAGCAACAAACACCAATGTTGTTTTCGCTATCGCAATTAAAACTCCATTTTCATTATTGATCGTATATTCGAAAAACAACTGTGCACCTTTCATTTCGACAATAGCTGTAGTAATGGTCAATTCATCATCGTACAAAGCAGGATGTTTATAATCTACTTCAAAATGGCTGACAGGCAACATTACACCACTTTCTTCCAACTCACGATAACTCATACCAATTGCCCTTAATGCCTCAACCCTACCAACTTCAAAATAAGAAGCATAATTTCCATAATAGCAATACCCCATTTGATCCGTTTCACCGTATCGAACTCGCAACTGAATTGTATGACTAAATTGAGTTTTCATTTTTTAGTTTATCGGATATATTTTGTCCAAATTTCGGAACATTTTTCCTAAAATGAACACCACAATTGTTAAAGTAGGATATTATGTTCACCTAACATTTAAATAAATTGGTCTTTTTTTTTTCTATTTTCGTCGAACAAAGCCCTAAAATGAACAATTCATTACATTTCAATTAAAGCTTTGGTTAAAGACAAAGTAAAACTTTTCTAATAATCAACCCCTAAACGACTTTTTTTTTCACTTTTTTATGTAAATATTTGCTCCTGTCTAAGTTCAATAGTATTAATTGATACAACTTGAGCCTACTACACTGATTAATTAGTTATTAACAATATTATACAAGTTTGCTAAATGAGTGCCAATCATGACGCCGTATGGATTTCCTGTCTCAAAGTCATAAAAGACAATATCCCTTTGCAAGCCTACAAAACTTGGTTTGAACCTATCGTTCCTGTAAGAATTGAAAACGATGTGTTGACCATTCAGGTTCCATCGCATTTCTTCTACGAATGGTTAGAAGAACATTATATTACTTTGCTTAAAAAAGTAGTTAAAAAGGAATTGGGAACAGAAGGACACCTTGAATACAGCATTGTTATGGAAAACAGCGCCAACAATTCAAATCCTTACACGGTAAAACTACCTGCTTCAAATAAGGCTTTGAAAAACGCACCGGTGAATATGCCGATGAATATCAGTGATAATCCAATAAAAAATCCGTTTATCATTCCAGGTCTTAAAAAGGTGAATGTTGATTCTAATTTGAATCCAGCTTATTCTTTTGAGAATTTTGTGGAAGGTGATTGCAATCGATTAGCTCGTTCGGCAGGTTATGCTGTAGCAAATAAACCAGGTGGAACTGCATTTAACCCTTTGTTAATATATGGAGGTGTAGGACTTGGGAAAACGCATTTAGCACACGCTATTGGAATTGGAATTAAAAATCAATCTCCAAGCAAAACTGTACTCTATGTTGGGTCTGAAAAATTCGCACATCAGTTTATCGATGCATTGAAGAATCAAACAACCAATGATTTTATTCATTTCTATCAAATGATAGATGTGTTAATCATTGATGATGTGCAATTCTTCTCTGGAAAAGAAAAAACACAAGACGTATTCTTCCATATTTTTAATCACTTGCATCAAAATGGTAAACAAATCATTTTGACTTCTGACAAACCGCCAGTTGAAATGCAAGGAATGGAGCAACGTTTGTTATCCCGTTTCAAATGGGGACTTTCAGCTGATTTAAGTACGCCAGATTTGGAGACACGTATTGCGATCATGGAAAAGAAAATGTATGGTAATGGTATTGAACTTCCGCGTGAAGTTGTTGAATACTTAGCATACAGTATCAATACCAATATTCGTGAAATGGAAGGAGCTTTGACCTCTTTACTAGCTCAAGCTTCCTTGAACAAAAAAGCCATTACCCTTGATTTGGCAAAACAAATGATTGACAAGTTCGTGAAAAACACGGCACGTGAAGTTTCCATCGACTACATTCAAAAAGTAGTGTGTGATTACTTCGACTTACCAATCGAGATGTTGAAATCAAAAACACGTAAACGCGAAGTCGTACAAGCTCGTCAGATTTCCATGTACTTCTCTAAGAAAATGACAAAATCATCCTTAGCAAGTATTGGAGCACATTGTGGTGGAAAAGATCACGCAACCGTTCTTCACGCATGTAGAACAGTAACGAACCTCTCCGAAACAGACAAACAATTCCGAGTTTACCTCGAAGACTTAGAAAAGAAATTGACAATTCAATAATAAAACTCCATAAAAAAAGCCCTGATATCTCAGGGCTTTTTTTTGTGTCTAATCATTTCACCGATTAACACAGAATCTCAGGTTTTAAAATCAATACGGCAAATATTGAAAATAACCATTCGTGATATACAGTGTATCTCCAGGTGAGCGAACAAATTTACCATTGAAAAAACCAGTCATTTTATGAGTTGTTAAATTATGGGCACTAATGGAACACGTTCCATTTGCAAGTGTCAAATAATTCAATCCGTTTAGTGTTGCTGAAGAACCTGTTGGGCTAATGCTGTAAGAGCCAATTGCTCCGTTGTTTCCAAGATTGAGGGTTACAGAAAGAGAATCATTGTTGATATTCAAGTACCAAGCATTGTTGTATGTCAATAGTTTATTTGCAAAAGAAATCGATGATACATTCGTTTGCGAAGTATTCAGCATACATCCAGCAGAAGGATATTCTGTATCTGGACAATCGCCACAATTTCCACCACAATCAACAGCCGTTTCGCCTGCATCCAATTGTCCATTCAAACATGGATTAATTGTAGGTTCTTCTTCTTTATTACACGAAACTGTCAACAGGAGGCCCGTGATAACTATTGTGGCTAACTTACCGAAATACATATTCTATTTTTAGTTTTGCTAAGTTAGGGAAAAGTTGTTGGAAAATAAAAATACATACCGCACTATACAAGCTATTAGCGAAGGATTCTACAAAGAAAAAGGATCTAAGTTTTTTGCATTCGCTGTACCCTGTAAAACGGAAGATGAAGCAAAAGTCTATCTTGCCAATTGGAGAAAGGAGCATCATCAAGCGGTTCATGTATGTTATGCGTTTCGATTTGGTAGTTCAAAAAAACAATTTCGTTCCAGCGATGATGGAGAACCATCTAATTCTGCAGGCCCTCCTATTTTAGGACAAATTCAATCATTCGACCTTACCAATATATTAATTGGCGTAGTGCGTTATTATGGTGGTACGAATCTAGGAGTTGGTGGATTGATTCAGGCCTATCGAACCGCAGCTAAAGAAGCATTGGAAAACGCGACTTTAATAGAACAAGAAGATGAATACACCATTGAATTGCTATTTGGTTACGAACAAATGCCCGCAGTCATGTCCTTGGTGAAAAGTATTCCACTTACCATCATTGAACAACAATTCGAACTAACGTGTCGATTGGTAGGAATTCTGCCAGTATCAAACGAAAGCGCATACAAACAATTACAAGATCTAAACGAAGTCAAACTCATTCAACATGGAATTAGAACATAAAGCACTTTTAGAAGAATTAACTTCAATCCAAGGATTAGCAAGTGATGAAGGACGAATCCGAGATTTTATTCTTCAGTATATCGACCAACATTCCAACGAATGGAAAACGATTCCACACGTTTTTTCAGGTGATGGATTTCAAGATACCATAGTGCTCGTTTTTGGGAAACCAACTACTGCTGTTTATGCCCATCTTGATACTATTGGTTATTCGACAGGATATTCCAAGAACTTAATTCGTGTTGGAGGTCCCCGAAATATAGATGGAACGTTATTAGTGGGTAGTGATTCCAACGGTGCATGTGAAGCAGAAATCATGCTGATCGAAGATGAATTTGGCGAAGATCAAGTAACGTTTGTTTCCAATAGAGAAATCGATCGTGGAACCTTACTTTCATTTAAACCGAATTTTAGAGAAACAGAAGAAT
Organism: Fluviicola sp.; assembly: GCA_043721195.1. Taxonomy (GTDB): domain Bacteria; phylum Bacteroidota; class Bacteroidia; order Flavobacteriales_D; family Crocinitomicaceae; genus Fluviicola. The sequence continues at coordinate 9,859 of JAYSRF010000242.1, forward strand.
ACATTCAATCACCTTACATGGATAATCGATTGGGGGTTTGGACTGCTTTAAGATTGTGTGAAACAGTAGAAAATGGCGCCATTGTCTTTTCAACCTATGAAGAGCATGGAGGAAATACTGTTGGAAACTGCGCTCATTTTTTACTTGAAAACTACGGCGTACGACAAGCGTTGATTTGCGATATCACATGGGTAACAACCGGTGTTGTTCACGGTGGCGGAGTTGCAATCTCAATGCGAGATAGCATGCTTCCACGAAGAAGTTATTTGAATCGCATCATTGAATTGGCTAAATCATCCGAAATTGACTTTCAGTTGGAGGTCGAATCTGCTGGAGGAAGCGATGGCTCAGTACTTCAAAAATCAGATTTCCCAATTGACTGGTGTTTTATTGGTGCTGCAGAAGACAATGTACACACCCCAGATGAAAAAGTTTTCAAAAAGGACATCGTATCCATGTTAGAATTGTATCGTTATTTAATGAACAACCTTTAACCTGAGTTCGGTTTTAACGGATCGGTGTTACATCATTTAGCGTAACTGGCTCAAAATTGGGACAATTAACTGGTGGTTTTATTGCAGCAACTTCATAAGCGAATTTCAAACGCATTCCATCTACTTGAAATTTTGCATCTAGGTTCGTTGGGAAATAACTATGCGCAACGTCACCAATAAAGACATCGATGTAAAAACCACAATCATCAGTCATGCGAACCGTTCCGACGGTACGAGAAACCTCAACAGGAGTTGATCCATTGTCAACTGGTTCTTTATCTTTTACCACTTTACAAGAAGTTATTGAGATCAATAAGATTGCTGTGAATCCAAATTGTGCGAGTCGTTTCATTCTACTATTCTTTCGTTCAATAATACGGATTTTCCAGCAATAAATGCGGTTGTCCAAGCAGCTTGGAAGTTAAAACCTCCTGTGACGCCATCGATATCCATGACTTCGCCTGCAAAAAATAGACCAGTATAGTTTTTTGATTGCATGGTTTTCACATTAATCTCAGCTAGATCAATTCCACCAGCGGTTACAAACTCTTCCTTAAAAGTTGTTTTTCCTTCCATTTGGTAGTTATCGTTCACTAAAACTTCTACCAATTTATTGGTTTGTTTTGGACCTAATTCAGACCATCGCAAGTTTTCATTCAACTCACATTTGACCAATAAATAATCCCACAAACGCGATTTCAGTTGAAACAAAGGCGTGTTTACTAATTTTTTATTTGAGTGTGTTTGTGCTTGAACAACTTCTTTTACCTCATCTGGCTTTAATGAACCTGTCCAATTAACCAAAATAACTGAATTGTAGTTTTTTTCTGCCAGAATTCGAGCTCCATAAGCAGAACATTTTAAAATTGCAGGACCACTCATTCCCCAATGCGTGATAAGTAATGGACCATCAGTTGACCACTTTTCACCAGCGATACGCACAGACGCTTGTTCAGCAACGATTCCCATGAGTTCACGAATCGATTCATTTGGCATATTGAACGTAAACAATGAAGGTAATGGAGGAATTACGGACAATTGAAGCGTTTCTAACAATTGAAAACCGCTGATTTTTGGCTGTCCACCTGTCGTTACAATCACTGAAGTTGTTTCAATTTCACCAGTTGCAGTTTGAATAATCCAACCTCTTTCATGCTGGCAAATGGAATCAACACGTGATTCTAGTCGGATTGGAATCTTTAATCGTTTTAATTCATTTGTAAAACAATCAATTATTGTTTGTGAATCATTTGTTTCTGGGAACAAACAACCATCGGGGTATTCACGCAGTAGCACACCCTTCGAGTCTAACCACACTACCATATCACTAGAAGAAAATTCGTAGAATGCTTTTTTTAAAAATCGTTCTCCCCTCGGATAATTTTTCGACAATGCAGATGGATCAGTGCAGGTGTTCGTGACATTACAGCGACCACCGCCCGAAATTTTAACTTTCGCTAAAGGTTTTTGACCACGTTCAACAATTAGAATAGTCGATCCAGGAAAATGAATTCCTGCTTGAAGAGCAGCAAAACAACCAGCTGCACCAGCACCAATTACCACTACATCGACCTTTTCATTCATTTGGCAAAAGTAGTAGAATTGTGCTCAATAATCATTTTTATTAATAACCTGAGTCCAAGTCATTTTTAGTCAAAAAAAATCCCGTTTACCAAATTGGCAAACGGGATTTTTAATTCAATATAGTTTAGTACTAGCGAATCACATCTAAATGCTTGATCACCATTCCTTTTTCAGTTGCGATGCGAACCAAATAACTTCCAGCTGCAACACCTGATAAATCGATTGTCAACAAACCAGTTGTTGTATATGTTCCTATTGTTTGACCAGTAATACTAACTAATTCAACTTGACTTACAGCAAATTCCGTAGCATCTATAGTTACAGTTCCGTTAGCAGGATTTGGATAAAGTGCAATAGAAGCTGTTAATTCTTCCAATCCTAGACCACCGTTTCCAACTTGAACTGGGCCTTGATAAGGTCTGTGATTTTGTTTCGTAACAGTAACAGCAAGTGGTAAATTCGTCACCAATGCAGGGAAATTAATTGTTACACTTCCACCAGAAATGATTCCTTTTCCAATTAATACATTATCTTGAGTAATGGCAACTAAAGCACCTTCTGTATCAGAATTCACAACAAGAGAAGTTGTATTCAAAGGAACTTGAGAAAGATGAGAAACAACCATGTTCATAGTTTGTTTATTTCTGAATTGCGTTGATGGATCACCAAACAATACCCAAGTTTGCATTACTTCTCTTCCGTTAGTCCCAGGATATTGCTCTAACATACTCATTTGACTATTGTAGAACAAACCACCAGTCGTTGTTTTTTTATTTGTTGGATAAGCTTCTGCAATTATTTCAGCCATTTCATCTTGTGTTTGCATCGGTTCAGCCCAAGCCATTAAGATAGAGGACCCAGCAGCACCAATTGCTCCAGCTGGAGTAGCTGCATTATCTGCACGTAACCATGTTTCAGAAATACATGTTCCAGAAGTAAACGTTCCATTATTACAAGCAACCGAAACCACAAGAGGATACATTCCATTGTTTGTTGCTGAATTGATATTCGAAGAAGTGAAATTCCCTGTTACACACAAGTTTACATCACCGTGTCCTGTATAATTGAATAATCCAACCCCAGCATTTACAGCAGGAAGGATGATTGTTGAGCTAGGATCACCTGATGCATCGCCATCTCCACGTGAACCATCATAAAACTCATGAACAGTTGTATAGCCATAGCTGGTTAAACGCGTACGAATGTTGCGTAAGTGTTGCCAATCAGCCTCACCATTGTCTCCAATACCAGAACCTTCACCAGAACCTAATCCAATTGCTTTTTCCATCCAATCACCAACCATTGGATTTTTCTCATACTCCAACGTACGATTAACCATCATGGTAATTTGCGCTCCAGTTCCTGAGAAACGACCAACAAATGCTTCTGGATAATAATCGCTTGCACCACCAGCTAATTGACCGTAATATGAATCAGACCATAATTCTTCACCACCAGAGTTACCATACGTATGAGAAGGAACATCAGCATGATCACCAACTAATAAAACGTAAACTAAATCTGGATTTGAACCAAAAAACGTTTGGATATATGCTTTGATCGCAACATCCGTTGTTCCAGCTACATCCGTTGTAACAACTGTTGTTTTAATTCCCTTTTGATTTTTCCATTTTACAAATGGATCGATTTCATCTGTGAAACTTGGAGAAGTGATAATTAGCATTTCACCATCTTCATCAACTGCCGTATATTTTTGAACGTTACCTGCAGTATTGATAAAGAAACGTTGTTGCATATCATGCATGATTGGATCAATTTTTGAAACTTTCATTTGATTCAACCCTTCAAGATCTTCTTGAAATAAAACTGTAACTCGCATATTTTCATGCACACGCAATACTTTTGTTACAGGATTGTATTGATAAGGAGAAAATGTGACTGTTTGTCCACGAGTCGTACGCCATACAAATGGATCGTTGAGCGAAACCATGTTTTCTGGGTAGAATGCATTTTGTTGGTATACAGAACCAAACGAATAAGCAACACTTGAAGGATCTACATTACGTTTTAAATTTCCTTTTGAAGGAGCGATTTCAACTCCTTGAATTTCGGTTATTTGATCATATTCAACAACGATAACAGCATTTCCTTTTGCAGGAAGTTGAACCGAAGTATTAAACAATGGCAAGGCTGGAGCACCATTTTCCATTGACATAACACTGTTTGTTTTTCCGAAATCGATGTGTTGCTGACCATTGATGGTAACATACTGATACGGTTGTTCTTTGATGGTGTGTTCAATTGTAACACCCTGATCATTTTGGGAAACAAGTTGGAATTTTTGTGCTATTGAATAGGCACCCAATAACAGTATTCCGGAGAGAAGTACAGTTTTTTTCATCTAGCTATAGTTTTAACGTAGCAATGTACAAAAAAAATATCACTAGAAATACGCCGTTCACACGAAGATTAATACCTCAGAGTCAATACAAAAGAAAAAGGCCTCCGCCAACTGGCGGAAGCCTTTCTCCCTTAACCTGTAGATGTTAATAATTGATCCGTTGATTACTCTAACGGGAATGTTTTAAAAAGGTTTCAAAAAAAAATCACTTTTTTAATTGTTCTACTAATTCAGCTTTTTCAACAAAACCAATTTTAGTCCAAATCACTGCATTATTGCGAATAATTTGGATGGTTGGTAAAGCTGTAATATGCATACTCGCCGCTAGATCAGGATTTTTATCCACATCAATTCGAATAATTTTAACTGTTGCATTCATTTCAGTGGCAATTTCATCTAGAAAGGGTTTCATCTTCTTACAAGGACCACACCATTCAGCATAAAAATCGACCAAAATTGTTTTATCTCCAGAAAGCATTTGTTGAAACTCTGCTGTTGTCAACCCTCCGCTTTTTGTTTGACTTGCTGTTGATTCCGGTAATTTTTCAGCACGCCACTTTAAGATACCTCCTTCTAATTCAATGAGATTCTCAAACCCTAAACTACGCATGTGCTCAACGGCGGCCGTACTTCTTCCTCCAGCCAAGCAGTATACAAAATAAGGTTTTGTTTTATCTAATTTTGAAATACCATCATCAAAATTATCACTATTCCAATCGATGTTCACTGCATTTTCTAGATGACCCTCGGTAAATTCTCCAGGTGTTCTAACATCCAACACTATTCCTTCTGGCGTTGTAGTTATTTTCTCTTGGAATGCTTTTGCATTTAAAACAGTTGATCCAGATTCTGATTGACCAATTCCACAAGCGCTAAAAACAAGAATCACCGGAAGAACCACTATATATTTCCAATTTTTCATTCTTTCAAATTTATTGAACAAATTACTTAATTTTCGATTGTAGACTAGACCAGCCACCACCGTTATACACCTCTTGATATCCGTTCGATTTGAGGATGTTTTTTGCAGAAGCACTGCGCATCCCTGATGCACAACAGGTTATAACAGGTTTATCTCTTTTTATTTTAGATAATGAGGCATTGAGTTGATTCAAGGGTATGTTCACTGAGCCTTTTATTCTACCGCCGCTATATTCCTCTTTGCTACGTACATCAATAATTTGCGCACCATTTTTTACTAATTCAGCCAAATCGACTTTGCTTCCGCCAAATAATTGTTTCAAAGCACTTAACATTATTGATTGTTTTTAAGATGATTAACTTCTAGCCAACTTCCACCATTGTGAACAGCCGGATGACCTTTTTGCAAAAACAATTGTGTTGCCATTCCACTTCTTCCACCACTTGCACAGCAAAAAATAATCGTTCCACCTTTTTCCATGAGCTCTTCCACATGCGCTTCAATTTCTTGCAATGGAATGTTCAATGAGCCAACCACATGACCACCACTGTATTCTGCTCTAGTTCTTACATCAACGATAATGGTTGATTCATTGTTTACAAATTCATTCATGTTCTTTCTTTTTAGATTGTTTTACTGTGGAAAATAAATTGAAAAACAAGCCACCCATCAACATTCCATAGATCGTGCTATTAAATGGTTTTGATGTGATTGCGCAAGTTCCAGAGGCACACCCAACAAAATGATAATATAAATAGCCGGCAATTCCTCCAGCGATTACTCCAATAATAATCCACTTATATTTTTTAAGTTGCTCCATGTTATTCTATTTATTCTAACTTATTTTCTTTTGCAAAATTGAACTATTTATAGATATCATTCAGTCACTTTGGTTACACACCTTCCTTTAAAAGGGAAAAACAATTAAGCAACTTTGGTTACTCATTCAAGTTACAATTGAGTTAACTTTACATTCAAATTTACATACAATGTTTGGTAAAGGAACAAAACTATATAGTATTCGCAAGATGACATGTCCACGTTGTCAAGAAGGTGATTTTTTCGTTGCAAAACCTTACAATTTAAAGCGAGCTGGAGATTTACATCCAAATTGCCCAAAATGCGGATTAAAATATGAGAAAGAAGTTGGTTTTTATTTCGGTGCTATGTTTGTTTCTTATGCCTTGGGAGTCGCCTTATTCGTAACTTGCTGGGTGAGTTTTAATTTATTTTTCCCATTCGCATCAACCACATTACAAATTATTACGATTGCCATCATTTCGCTACTTGCTGGACCTTATTTTTATGCCTTATCCAAAATAATCTGGGCCAATTTCTTTTTTAATTATGACAAAGATGCCATCGAACACTTTAACACTTCTCACTGAAGCATTCGGCTATCTGTTTGAGCCAGCTTTAATTGAAGCAATTGATCAAAAAATGGTGCTTAAAACCGCTGTTTCAGGAACAATCATAATGGAAATAGGACAAACATTCCTAGGAATACCGTTGTTGCTTTCAGGATCTTTAAAGATCTTCAGAGAAGACGATCAAGGAAATGAACTCCTCCTTTATTATATAGAAAGTGGTGACACCTGTGCTATGACGCTATCTTTTAATTCGAAACAAACAAAAAGTGCAATTCGTGCGGAAGTTGAAGAGGATGCTGAGTTTATTATCATTCCTATTTCAGTATTGGATAAGTGGATGGTAGAATTTCCAAGTTGGCGTTCATTTATCATGAATAGTTTTAATAACCGTTTAAATGAGCTATTAGAAACAATTGACAGCTTAGCATTTAAAAAATTGGATGAACGGTTGATTCATTATTTAAACGATAAAGTAAAAATAGCTGGTACAACAAATCTTTTATTGACACATTTCGAAATTGCAGAAGAATTAAATTCATCACGCGTTGTGATCTCTCGATTACTCAAACAATTGGAAAGCCACGGGAAGCTAAAATTGCACAGAAATCGGATAGAAATGCATGTTTTTTAGCCTTAACGAGGTAATTAACCATCTACCATTGATAACATTCTTGGATTTTTATTTGGAAGATTCGAAATACCGCTTTACATTTGGGGAAATTAATTCTTTAATAAAAAACTATGAAAAAATCTTTACTTGCAATTGGAGCTTTATTAGCTTTAACTACTGGAAATGCACAAATCTTCTCTGAGGACTGGTCAGCACCCCTAGCTTGGACAAGCACTCAAAATGTAACTGATACAGATACAAACTTCTGGGGAGTTGGAACTGTTAGTACGTTTGCTTCTCAAGGTAATATGGGTATTTCTGCTTCTTGGTTGAATGATGGAAGTGCAAATGGTGTTCCTTTAACTCCAGATAACGTTCTTATTTCTCCAGTTATTGATATGTCTGCAATTTCTGGAAATGTATCTATCTCTTTCAAAGCTGGTTCTCCTGAATCTACAGCAAGTGGTTTCTACGAGGAATTTCTTTCTGTTTATGTTATAACTGATTTGGCTACACTTCCTACAGCTACACCAATCCACAGTCAAGTATTGGCAGCAGGTGAAGTAATGACTTCATTTAACTATGCTATCAATTCTATGGCTGGTCAAGCGACTGTATACTTAGTATTCCGTCACCACAACTGTACTGATGAGAATTTCATTATGTTGGATGATATCTTAGTAACAAATGGTGGAGTTGGTATCGAAGAAAATGTTCTTGATGCTGTTGTTTATCCAAATCCTGCTAACGATGTATTGAACATCAACGCAACTGAAGATTTAGTATCTATCAATGTAATTACAATGGATGGTAAAGTTGTTGCTACTTCAACAACTACTTCTGTTGATGTTGCTGCTTTAACTTCTGGAATGTACTTATACGAAGCTGTTACCGTTTCTGGTAAAGTAGCTCGTGGAAGTTTCGCGAAAAACTAAGAATTTATTCTTATATAGTGAAAGGGATCTCGTTGAGGTCCCTTTTTTCATTTATTAACTTTTGAAGACTGCTGCAAAACCCCTTCAAAAATTCAACATCCTCATTTACAAGCGTAAACTGCGGTGTTAAATGTTAATCGCGCCTCGATTAATGAATTTTACAACGGTCTTTTTTGCTTTTAGTTTGGACTAAAATGAAAGTACAATTCGTATTGTATCTATTTCCATCGAATTAGCTGCACTTTTAAGCTTTAGTGGAATAGACACTTCACAAATGATAATTTCAATCTAATTCCCTTGTGATCTTTACCTATTTAAAATCCGTTTTCCACTAATTATGACCAAGAACCGAAAAAATTGATTCGAAATGTAGGTTGCAATTTGTTTCAATAAAAAAACGCCTGACTGTATTGCTACAATCAGGCGCTCCAAACTAAACAAACAAACTATTGAAGGATGACATTTTGATCTTTATTGTGTTTCACTCGGTAACTGAAATGAATCTTCTTGTTTTCTTTCGCTTTCAACTCAAACTCCCAATTCAAAATCCCCGTAACTTCATTGTAATTCGCCTTATCCAAATCGATTGGTTCAATAACGATGTCTGCATTTTGTGTTACAGGTAATTGATCTTTCACAATTAAAGTAATTGGAGTAGACTTTAAATTTTTCACTTCGATTTCATAAGAGAAGGTTCGTTCTTTCGTGTTTCCAACGATTTTCTCTTTCAAATCTTTTTTCAGTAAGGTTCTTTTTACAATGATATTCGGATCTTTTCCAAGGCTCAATGAAAGTGTATCATCCATTGTTGTTGGATCTAAATAGGTTTCTCCAATATACGTTCCATCAAAGAAAATATTCGCTGTTGCTGGAACCAATTGGTATTCATCCAATTTCACGATTTGAGCAACCAAATAAGCACTTGCATCCATTTTAGGAACACTGATGTATTTGTAATTTGCATTCAAATCAATGTTTTTCACCAACACCATGTGTTCTTCGCCATCGCTTTTGATCGAGTAAGGCAAATCGATTTTAAATTCTGCCGAAAGCACACGATCAATCATTGTGGTGAAGTCTGATGATGTTTGAGCTACCACTTCCATGTCTTCATCAATGCTTTTCTCTGCATCATATTTAATTCCTTCGTTCATTACTTGAGGTGTTGCAGCATTCGAATAAGCATAATTTGGCTGTGCATAATAAACAGCTGCAACATAATAATCTACATACCACGGATGCAAAACAGGTCGTGTTTTATTTTGATAAGGATTGTTTGTTGAAACCGTTAAACGGACATCATCCCATTCTTCACCAGTGGTTTGGCTGATGTGTGCTTTGTAGGTCAAATTCACTTTCCCTGTTGCAATCTCACTTCTCAAATCATAAGATGGTGTCCAACTTGCGTTTGAAACAAGATACGAAATGGTTAATTTACCAGATGCAGCTTCTTTGGCTGAAAGCGTCACCATAATTTGATGAATGGGGCCTTTTACTTCAGCTGGTTTATTGGAATTCTGGAAATTTTTCAAATCTTGCATCCGAGCATTCATGCCAGAACGTTTAAAATCCTTCTCCGATTTGCGACGATTCAACAAGAGCATCTTTTTGTTTAACTCGTTCATTTTTAACTGATAGTATTCTACAGCTTGTTTCAGTAACTGAATCGAATCATTGACTTTTCCTTGTCCTTTAATTGCTCCGTTATTCGCCAAAATACTTTTTGTAGCCTGTAAAACGTCAATTTCATCTTGAATTTCACGGATATCATAATCCATATTGGAAATAGAATCCTGCAACAATTGAATGTCTCTTCGGATTTTTAGTGGCAGCCCTTCCAATTTCACTACTTCTGGTTGCGGATAAAACATGGAGTATTTTGAATCAACTAATACAACACTTCCTGTTGCTTTCACTTGGAGACTTTTAGGGTCAATAAATGGGCTGATTCCCTCAATTACTAATTGCGTCATTCCTGGTTTTACATTAAAGGTTGCTTTTCTGTAAACCTGAGCGCCTTGGGTGTAGACGGTTACTTCTGAAATAGTTGATTTGATGATTTCTTTATCGACGGACAATCCGTTAAATGCGATACAAATGCAACTAATTAAACCAATTATTTTTTTCATGGATCAAATTTTCATCCAGTACCTACGAAGATCAAATAGGTTCAGCAACTATTAAAATTGGACATAAAAAAAGGTTGAAACAACTCCAACCTTCTCATTTTCAAAATCATTCAATTAAATAATCAATGCCTTTATTTCAGAAATTATTCGATCCGCTAAATAAGAAGCAGCTTGCGCATCTTTACTTTCGGTATACACACGAATTATTGGTTCAGTATTACTTTTTCGCAAGTGAACCCATTCTTTACCAATGTAGATTTTGACACCATCCGTTGTATCAACTTCTTCGTGCTGATAGTTTGCTGCCATCGTTTGAAGAATGCCATCAACATCTATTTGAGGTGTTAATTCAATTTTCTTTTTTGCCATTTCATAATTCGGGTAGGAAGCTCTTAAAGCTGTCATCGAACAAGATTTATTTGCTAAATGAGTTAAAAACAAGGCTATTCCAACCAACGAATCACGTCCGTAATGCAAGTCTGGATAAATGATTCCACCGTTTCCTTCACCTCCGATAACGGCATTTACAGCTTTCATTTTTTCCACCACATTCACTTCTCCGACAGCAGCTGCATGGTATTCGCAACCAACTTCTTCCGTAATGTCACGTAAAGCACGTGTAGAGGAAAGATTGGAAACTGTTGCACCCTTTCTGCGTGATAAAATATAAT
>JAYSRF010000243.1:0-20712 GCA_043721195.1 Fluviicola sp.
ACTTCGAATTGTAACCAATTCTCTTTCCGCAAATGAAGAAAAAGCACTGCTTTTGATTATAAGCAAAAGAAAACTCGACGCTGTTTGTCCGTCAATGCGCTCCAATTGTGGAATTGCGTCCGCCAATGGCGGAGATCCCGAGGCGGGCTTCCTCATCCTTCACAAGCGGTGCTTGCTCTTCCGCATTCCACTGCATTCCACTTTTTCCGTTCAAAAGGCGTCATCCTTCTTACTCAAATTTCGTGAAACTAAATAGGAAGCCTATAATATAAGAATTAAGCTTGAAAATAACCAACGAACTTTAATTTGTTATGCTGGTAATAAAAACATTTTGATTTTAGTTATTCAATCCTTGTTTTCATCTAGGTCATGGTGATTATCGCCTCCTAAACTGTAATAATTATTTTCTTCATCTTCACTTCCAATACGTTCTTGCTCATCGTCCAATTCTGATCCTGGAACATCCAAATCATCACCTGACATGTCATCCTTGAAACTCTTTTCATTCATTGAATTACCTTTTTTATTTGGCGCTTTATCTTGCGAACTATTTTCAGGATCGATGTCTTTTTCTTCCTTGGCATGTGTATAAATATCTTCTGAAGCTACATAAGGTTCATTTCCAGGAAGATTAGTTGGCTTATCTTTCATTGCTTTGTGCGTTTTTGAATAATCTTTTACTATTTCTACCAACGAATTATAATATTCCTCCAAACTTTTTAAATTGGGAGAATCAGTTATCGGTGAATTTTTTAACGGCATCTCATTTATGTATTTGACTAGTTCAGGATATTCCTGAGTAATTTTTACTGTTATCGCTGTAATATCCTGGTTTATTTCGTTTTCCGATTTCATAATTCTTGTTTTATTTGATTATTTTTTTGCTCTTTTGACTGCTGTTTTCATTCGAAGATTGAATAATCTGAAAAACGTATATTCAAAGAGGTAGATAAGATCATTCTTGAATTTGATTGGTCCTCTTAATTTTCGAAATATCAAATCCTTTTTCAACTAATCGTGAAAGGATCGCTTGATAAGTTGAATCATTCATCGTTGCTGTTCGTGAAAGGATCCACAAATATTTTCTGTTGGGATGACCGATTACTGCATAACTGTAATCGTCTGCCAAATCAATGATCCAGTATTTACTCTTAAAAGGCCAAAAGAATTGCACTTTTAGTTTTGCATTACCGCTGTTTTTAACTACAAATGCTTTGCCTTTTATGTATGATTCTTTTCCGTTTATACTGTCCCGATTACATCTGTTCTCAACAATTATATAATCTTTATCGGTTAATGTATATTCAGCAGTGGTGCAATTACACCCTTTTTGAAACCGCTGCGGAAAAGAGGCAATCTCATACCACTTACCAGCATACGTTTTCAAATCGACATAAGGAACTGTTTCTAGAGTTTGAGACATAGTAATTGATGTGAACATGAATAAAAACAAACTTACAAGCACGGTTTTATTCAATACTTGTAAGTGACTTACAGTCAACTTATAATTTGGCTGCGTGATATCTAATATCTTCTTTTTGTGCATCGTTTGCAAGACTTGAATGTCCGTGAGCTTCAACTGTACATTTTGCAGCTTTGTCATGATTTCCATTTTCATGATGGTTTGCTGCCTCTAGATGGCTTTTTGCCGCTGCACCAAAATGGGAAGCCGCCTTTTTATGGTTCTCTATCCCTTTTTGATTTTCAGCATAAGGGATACCTTCCGATTCGGTTTTACTGTTTGTTTCTGAATTATTCATTTTTATATTGTTTTATAGTAATTACTTAAAAAAATCGTTGAAGAAAATTAGACAACTAATGCATTGTAATAATCAACTGCCAAATCATTTTTCACATGCCAAATACCTGGCGTATTCCATGCTATGCGACCTGCTTCTTCTTTTTGATACCATGAGTTTACTGTTCCGTTTAAAGTAACCGTTGTGCCAGTTACCGAAATAGTAATATCTCTATCATCAACTGACCAACTCCGTGCGATTGCTGCTTCAACATCTCTTTTTTCAATCACATCATGACTTTCTGATTTGATTTTAATATTGTTGGTTACACCCTTAACACCCATCAAATAATATACAGAACTTTCTGCAACTTCTTTTTGGTAGTTCCATGGTAACTCGCCTTCTAAAGTAACCCAACCGGCTTCCACTTTTACGGTTACTTTGTCTTTAGGAACTGACCAGTTAGCATTCAAAGCAGTCAACACTTCATGCGCGATTTCTTCATTTGTTTTTGTAAATGAACTTGGCAATACCACCTCAATTTCTTCCACCAAGGCTTTCACACCAATAACTCTTTTGGCAGCATTTTCAGCTTCCATCTTTTTAGCGAAACAGTCTACCACACCTGTCAAAGAAACAACACCGTCTTTGGCTGTAACTCCAATTTCTGCTGCGTTTAATAACGGCTCCCATTTGATTGCGTTTTGAACATCTGTTTGTAATTCTGAATTTTTTTTCATCGTGAATTAATTTAAGATTTCTTCAGTTCCGCTGATGATCGGTCTTCAGTGCCGCTGTTGCTCAGGTTATGAATATCACAACGTCACAAAGGTGGAACCAATTACTGCCTAAATCCTTACACAATAAGCAATGATAGTTGTATAATTAAGGGAATTCCTTTTCGGAGGTTATCAATCTTCTTGATTCATGGCAGCTCTGTTGATAAGTGATTTTAATAAATCAAAAGATGATATGTTGGTCGACCATTCTCAATAATCTCTATGCTAAAACGATGTTTGTCATCTTTTCACTAACTCAATTATTTTAGTGTAAAGCAGTTTCTCGTCAATTGGTTTGGCAATGTGGTCATTCATTCCTACGGTTTTGCATTGTGCTAAATCAGCATCGGTTACATCTGCTGTTAATGCAATGATTGGAATAGTAGAATTTAGTTTTTTTCGAATTATTTCTGTAGCTTCATACCCATTCATTTCAGGCATTTGCAAGTCCATTAGAATAATATCATAAGATTTTAATTGAAGTTTCTCGATCGCAATTTTTCCATTCTCTGCTATTTCACGTTCAAATCCAAAATCGTCTAAGATTATTTTCATTAATAGCTGATTTAAAGGTACATCTTCAACCACTAAAACATTTAAATGTTTGATGTCTTTGTCTAACTCAATTGCTGTTAAACCTGTTGTTAAAAGCGTTTCAGATTGGCTCTTTTGAAAACTTAAAACGAAACTAAAAGTAGAGCCTTCGCCTAGTTTGCTTTTTACATCAATGACTCCTCCTTGTTTTTCGACTAACTTCTTTACAATTGCAAGTCCCAAACCGGTTCCTCCAAATAATCGAGCGGTGCTTGTAGTTGCCTGTTCAAAATTCTCAAAGATGGTTGCTAGCATATTTTCTGGAATTCCAATTCCTGTGTCGGTAACTACAAATTCTATCGTTACAGTTTCTTCATCTTCACTTTTCAAATGAACCTTTACACTTATTTCTCCTTCACTCGTGAACTTAATTGCATTGCTTACCAAATTCAACATGATTTGATTTAAACGCACCGAGTCGCCCAACATGAATTCTGGAATAGCCTTATCAAAATCAGTAACTAATTTTAACCGTTTCTCCTGGAATTTTATATCAAATAAATGGAGCATTATTGATATGGATGATTTTAAATTAAATGGCAACACGTCAAAGGTCATTTTCCCTGAATCAACTTTAGCTAAATCAAGAATGTCGTTTATTAGCACAAGCAGCGCATCACTACTCGTTTTTATTGCAGTAATGTATTCTTTTTGCTTTTCTGTCAAGTCTGTTTTCAATACCACTTTTGAAAAACCAATGATTGCAGTCATCGGAGTACGAATTTCGTGACTCATATTGGATAAAAACGTCTGTTTGGCTTGCATGGCATCTTCAGCAACTTGTTTGGCTTTCTCAGCACTTTCTTTTGCTTGGATCAATGCCATTTCAAGTTTCTTTTCATCGCTAACATCTCGAATGGTCGCCACCATTAAAGCGTCTTCTTCTGTTTCCAATTTACTGATACTGATTGCAACTGGAAAAACGCTGCCGTCTTTATGTTGTCCAAAGAGCTCCATTCCTTTTCCCATTGCTCTTGCTTGTGGGTCGGTAGCAAAATTTAGTCTGTGTACTTGGTGAACATTCTTATAGTGAGATGGCATTAATACTTCAACTTCCTTTCCTATAAGTTCGCCACGGGTGTAACCAAATAGTTGTTCCGTTTGAAAATTTATAATTTGGATTTTTCCTTCTTCGTCAACAATAACAATTGCGTCAGGTGCAGATTCTAAAAACCCTATGAATCTGTCTTCTGTTTTTTTTATCGTTTCCATCTTATTTGATTCAAAAATGTCAATGTGCTGAAGTGTTAGCGAGGCCAAGCCCATACCTATAGTGGGAGTTCATCCAAAAACACGTTTTTCAGATTGAAAAAAAACTTTCTTTGATAAATATACTGGTTTTAAAAATGGTTTAAGTTGTTTATTTTTAAAAGTTTAGATAAACCGCTTCAATAAATCAGTAAGTTGATCATTTGGTCTTTTATTCTTAACAAACTCAGCTATAAAACCATGGTCAGGTCGCTTGCTTGATTTAACAAATCAAAATTTAATATTTATTTGAAAATCAATGATCTGAAAAACAAATCAGTTTGGTTTTGATTTTTTTCTTGTGAAAAATACACGATTCAAGATCCAACTAATCACGTTTTCAATAATGAAAGAAGGGCTGTTTTTATGAAAATTGGTTATGAGGATGGCTAATATCCTGAGTTCAACTTTGGCGTACACAAAACTTCATTAAAACAGAGACCGCCAATTTTGCACGGTTCTCTGGTGTAATGCGCTTGCAATGAATTCTATTGTTTAATTATTTTGGAGCTTAACTTTCCTGACTCAGTTTGTAGCACCACATAATAAATTCCTTTTGTCAAATTAGAACCATCAATTATATAGTTGTAAGTCCCTTTTGTTTTTAGTCCACTATCTATTAATTTGAATAATTTTCCTGAATTGTCGTAGAGTGAAATTGTTATTTTTTGAGATTTTGGAAGTTCAAAAACCACATTTGTTTGATCGTTAAATGGATTAGGAAAAATAGTTGTTTTTAAATTCACAGGAAAGTTAATGTCAATATCAAGCGTTAATAGATTTAATAACTCAATGTAAAGTCCCATTGATTGAACATCTAAATACTTTCCATTTATTGCTGCTTGATTTATATGTCTACCAATTAAATCTTTGATTTGATTTCTTGTTGTTGTTGAGTATAAAGTGCTGTCAAGAAGGTATGCGGAAATTAACCAACGAAAACCAGTTGCCGAACCACAGCTATTTGAGTAATTAAGCAAATTTTGAATTGCTCTAACTGACATCGTATCTAAGTCTGCTTTATAAGGGCTATTAGAAGGAATTAAATTTATAGTAGGTACAATGTTGTAAACAATTAGATTGTGATAACGAGAATTGGCGTTGTGTCCGTCAACCCAACGACCATTGGCAAGCTGACCTGGCAATAATCCATAACGTGAATTTATGATTGCTCGGTTTAGATAATTTGCATCATTATTGAGTTGATAACCCCTTGTTAGTGCTAATGAAACAAATGTGTTGTAATTGTAATTGACATTCATTTTAAGTGGCATCAAATAATTAGCAACTGATAAGGCAATGTTTTTATATTGAATGTTACCAGTATAAACATAAGCTTCATAATAAGCATTACCAATTACCCCTGCATCAAATTTGAATTCGCCTGTATTTCTGTCGTCAATAATCCAACCGTCACTTAAAACGAGTGTACTGTCTGCGCCCAAAGAATTTAAATAGTTTTGAATAATTGGCGAAAAAAAAGGGTCTCCATAAGGTCGTAAGTCGGGAAATGGAAATGCTCCGTTTGGTAATTGCATGGTAGCCAAACTGTCTAAAGTTCTGTTTGCCCAAGATTGATACAATGCTTTTCGTGTTAGGTCTGTTTCTTTGTCGGCAATTTTTAAAAGGCCCACTGCTACTTCGGCTGATGCTCTTAAAAAAATTGAATTTGGTTGGTATAATGGTGGAGCCATTCCTTTACCTGATTTCCAAAGGTCAACATACACTAAACTGTCTGCAGAAATAAGTTGTCTCGACAATAAAATTGCATTGGTTAAGTTTTGCCAACTTGTTGTACCTACCAAACTGTAATAACTTTCAACTGCGTCTGGTTTTCCGCCTTCGGTGCTGTAAGTTGTCTTGATTAAATTGTTTAAGCTGTCTATAGCTGAAAAATTTTCGTGAACTAAAGCGGTATCAAGCTGAACTCCCAATGCGTTAATTTGAATTTGTTGTGATGCTATTAATGTTTGAGCCGAACCGCAAGGTTGTCCAAAACAATTTGAAATTGTCAGGATAGCCAACGTGAAGGTTAAAAGTTTAATTGCATTTTTCATTGTTGTCAATTTATACAGCCGTCTCCTATTTTCCACATAAAAACAGTTTGTCTACCCCCTTTTTTAAAGTCCAAACAAACTGTTTTTTTGATAAATATAAGCGTTTTAAGAATAGTTTAAAAACCAGCTTCAACACATCAATAAGTTGATTAGCAGGTCTTTTATTCAGAACAAACTTCTCGATACAACCATTGTCAGAGAGCTTTCTTGGTTCAAAAAGTCAGAACTTCATATTCATCCCAAACGGTCTGATCTAAAGAGAATAACTGCTCACGATTCTCTGTCAATATCAAGGTAAGATTGAACCAAATCGATCGCATTATCAATGACATCGCTTAGGGCTGTTATAAATGTTCCTTTTTTTGCCAATGAAAGTGCATGCTTTAATGCTTCTACTTCTTTGGGAATGTATTCGTACGAACACGAAGGATTTTCTTGATGAATTCCCTCAACCAATAAATCAACGATTTCTTCTGCGAGGCGACCTCTTAAAAATTTATCTTGTCGTATAATGATATGATCGAACATTTCTGCAGAAATCCTACCCATTTCTCGGATATCCTCATCCCTGCGATCACCAGTACCTGTTATTATCCCGATCTTGTAAGGCGATTCAATCGTTGACATAAATTCTTTGATCCCTCTGAATCCATCAGGATTGTGAGCGAAATCAATCAGGACTTTATATTCTTTGAATTCAAATATATTCATGCGACCAGGAGTTTGAGCCGCAGAAGGAATAAAACTTTGCAAATTTGTTTTAATATCTTCAATGGTAAAACCATACACATAAGAAGCAAGTGTTGCTGCCAATACATTGTAAATCATGAAGGTTACCTTACCTCCGAAAGTCAGTGGTACAAGTGAAGCTTTATCTAGCCTAAATTTCCATTCTCCTTTTTTGATGGTGATGTAACCGTTTTCATAAATAGCTGCAATTCCGCCTTTACGGCAATGCTCAACTACAGTTGGATTATCTTCATCAAGACTGAAATAAGCAATGTTGCAATCCACGGTTTTAGCTATCGAAGCAGTATGTTTACAATCGGCATTGAGTACCACATAGCCATCACGTTTTACAGCTCTAGCCACGACTCCTTTCACCCTAGCCATATCCTTGAGTGTATTGATATCCGAAAGCCCCATGTGATCTTCTTGAATATTGGTTACAACCGCTACATCACATTTGTCAAATCCAAGGCCAGCACGCAAAATTCCTCCACGAGCTGTTTCCAGAACGGCGAATTCCACTGTTGGATCTTTAAGGATAAATTCGGCGCTCAATGGACCTGTAGTATCTCCTTTGGTCAGCATTGAATTATGTACATAGATACCGTCTGAGGTTGTAAAACCTACTCTAAAACCACTGTTTTTCACAATGTGGGCAATCAAACGTGTGGTGGTTGTTTTTCCATTCGTACCAGTGACAGCTATAATGGGAATGCGACAAGATTTCCCAACAGGGTAAAGCATATCAATTACGGGTGACGCAACATTTCTGGCCAAACCTTCCGACGGAGCCAAATGCATTCTAAATCCAGGTGCAGCGTTTACTTCCAGTACAACTCCACCTGTTACTGCCAATGGTTCATTCAAGTTTGTCGCCATGATATCCACGCCACAAATATCAAGTCCTATCACCCTTGAGATCCGCTCAAAGATGAAAATATTAGAAGGGTGCACAAGATCTGTTATGTCTGCTGAAGTTCCTCCCGTACTCAGATTGGCTGTTCCTTTTAAATAACAAACTTCATCCTTTTTTAAGATACTTTCGAGCGAATAATTTCTTTTTTCCAATTGCTCGGTTGTTTCCCTGTCAACGCTAATTTCAGTCAATACATTTTCATGTCCATAACCTCTTCTGGGATCACTATTCTCCTTGTCAATCAACTGTTGAATGGAAGAAAACCCATCCCCCATAACATGTGCTGGTTCACGAAGAGCTGCTGCAATAAAACGGTGATCAATTACCAAAATGCGGTAATCATTCCCAACAATGAATTTTTCGACAATTATTTTGTGGGAGTATTTTTTTGCGTGCTCAAAAGCAGCATTTGCTTCTTCGACTGTCTTTACATTAATAGTAGCTCCCTTTCCATGATTACCGTCCAAGGGTTTAAACACCAATGGAAAACCTATTTTTTCTATAGCGTTTTCTACTTCATCTTTATGTGTAATACACAAACCATCAGCTACTGGAATGGCTGCTGCTAGTAGAATACGTTTAGTTTCGTCCTTATTGCTTGCCAAATCTACGGCTATCGAACTTGTTTTATCTGTCATAGTCGCACGAAAACGAGTCTGATTTTTCCCGTAACCAAGCTGCACAAGCGATTGTTTGTTTAAGCGGATATAAGGTATATCTCTTGCTACTGCTTCGTCTATGATACTTCCTGTACTCGGTCCAACATGTTCCAATTCACGCATCAAGCGCATTGCTTTCAAATCTACCTGAATATCATACTCCACATTAGCAATCAACGCTTCAGCGATTTTCACAGAAGCCTTTGCAGCATAAATCCCTACATTTTCTTCCACGTAAGAAAAGACAACGTTGTACATTCCCCTCGTTCCTGTTCCTCTTGTGCGACCGTAACCGCATTCCATTCCTGCTAGGGTTTGTATTTCGAGGGCAATGTGCTCAATGACATGTCCCATCCAAGTTCCCCCTTTGACACGTTCAAAAAAGCCACCCTTGTGACCTTCGGAACAGCAATGATCATACATCGTTGGGAACATTTTTTCTATCCGTTCAGAAAAACCGGGTATTTTATCCGTAGGAAATTCCTCTAGTTGCCCTAAATCTAACTTCATTGCAACTAGTTTCTTCCTGAAATTAGACCAATAATTCGGCCCACTTAAGATCTTTATTTCTATAATATTCATGTGTGTGGCCTATTCGTTAGATGCTGCGATTTATTTCTACAGCGATTATTTTGTTGAATTTAAGCTTTCTTGTAGGTTTTTAAACAATTTTGTTAGTAACAATTTGGGATTAAAAAAGAATTGTTAAATATTCATCTCACTTAAACCGTAAGTTTGCACCTATTATGGTTTAAGTATGAATAATCCTAAAGGCAAATTAATCATCATTGGAGGATCAGTTGACAGGGGTAGTTTTTCTGAAGCGAAAAGTGATTTAAACCACAAATTAAAGTTTTTCGAAAGAGGAATTTTAAATCGTATTAAAGTTGAATCTGCAAAAAACAACTTGTCCCAAATTGAAATTATTACAACGGCTTCTTTAATTCCTGAAGAAGTTGGACAAGAATACCTGAATGCTTTTGCTCAATTGTCTGTAAACAACGTTCGTGTATTACCTATCAAAAGTAGAGAGGAGGCCAATTCCAACGAAAATTTAGAACGCCTCAAAAATGCTGATGTCGTTGTTTTTACTGGTGGAGATCAATTGAGACTCACTTCTATCTTTGGTGGAACTGCTTTTCATCGATTACTCTGCAATAAATACGAATACGAAGATTTTATCATTGCAGGAACATCCGCAGGAGCCGCAGCGAGTTCTACGAATATGATTTATCAGGGCAGTAGCCATGAAGCCATGTTAAAAGGCGAAGTGAAAATTACTGGAGGTCTAGGGTTTATTAGTAATGTCATAATTGACACCCATTTCGTACAACGAGGACGCATTGGCCGTTTGTTATACGCTTGTGCTAGCAATCCAATGAATTTAGGAATCGGTTTAGGGGAAGATACGGGCTTATTAATTACCAATGGAAACAATATGGAGGCTATTGGCTCGGGATTGGTTATGCTCGTCGATGCTACCCACATGCGCGACACAAACCTCACTGACGTAGAATTAGGTATTCCCGTTTCAATTGAGCATTTAATTATTCATGTAATGACTCTTGGTGATCATTATGATCTCACTGAAAAAAAGCTCACTATTTTTCACCCGAAAGCTAGTGTCGAATAAAAGGAATTTTTTACCGTCCCTAAACTGATCAGGACAATTTGTTATTTATAAATTGCTGTAAAAATCGCTGTGTCATGGCATTTCTTCGCGCGATACATACCATCACTATTAAAAGATAATTCGATATTTCCTTCTTTGTCAATAGCAATCAATCCACCTTCTCCTCCTATTTTCACCAATTTATTCATTACGACTTCATCACAGGCTTCCCTCAGGGAAAGTCCTTTATAAGCAATCAAACAGGAAACATCATGAGCTACTACTGATCGGATAAAAGGTTCGCCATGTCCGGTACAACTGATTGCACACGTTTCGTTGTTCGCATAGGTTCCTGCCCCAATGAGCGGACTATCACCGATCCTACCGAATTTTTTATTGGTCAAACCACCCGTACTCGTTGCTGCTGCCAAATTGCCGTGCATATCCATAGCAACAGCACCAACAGTTCCGAATTTCTTCTCCTTATCTTCAAGGCTATTGTCTGTATGATCTAACATAATACGATCGCTTTTCTGTGCAAGCAATAACTGATCATAGCGTTGCTGAACATAAAAATAAGCATCGTCTTCAAATGGAGCGTTTACTTTTTTAGCAAAATCCAATGCACCTGAACCAGCTAATAAAACGTGTTCCGATTGTTCCATTACCGCTTTTGCAAGACTCACCGGGTTTTTGATATGTGTAATTCCAGCCACCGCTCCAGCACTTAAATCGAAACCATTCATGATCGCTGCATCCATTTCATTTTGACCGCCATTACTAAAAACAGCACCTTTGCCTGCATTAAACAGCGGATTGTTTTCCATTGAAACAACTGCTGCTTCAACAGCCTCAAGTGCCGAACCACCTGCAATTAAAATGATTTCACCTGCGGAAATTGCATCCTTGAGACCTTCGGTATAAGCTTGCTCTTTCTCAGAACTCATCTCGCTTTTTAGAATTGTTCCTGCCCCTCCGTGGATAGCAATTGAATATTTATTCATAGCACTATTTTGATTAAAGGTAGTCATTATTAATGGGGGATCTTGGTTTAAATCATCTTCTACTCTTTTAAATCTAATTAGTTTAATTTTAGCTATTTATGATTTTTCAATTCTGGAAATTGTGAGAATCACATAAGATTTATTCAACGTTATATAACAGTCATTTTTTTCTTAAGAGTCATCTTTGCTATTAAAAAGTTATGCCAGAAACTACAAAATTCCATCCTATCGTTGATGAACTTGTCGCACTGATTAAAACAAACAATTGGGAGCCTATTTTTGAAGAAGCCATTCAAAAAGCGCATGCTAAAAATGTTCCTCTTTTGGAAGAAGTGAGCACGATGGAGGAATACCTCAATTGGATTAACGAATTTCTATATTGGGTTCCAATAGAAACTTCTTCAGGACAAAATGTGAACGATCATCTTAGCGCCTTTTATTTTATTGCTGATCAGCATTCCCTTGCGGCCCTTCAAAACAATGTTGTACCTTACGATGAAGCACCACCATTAACGCCATTTTCTGCTTGGATGGCGAATTATGCCAATGCAATGGGTGAATTTCTTGATTTACCAGAATCATTAACCCCAGCCGCCGAAGAATCCTTCTATAACACACCTGAATACAACATGCATGAATATTCGAAACCGCATGGAGGTTGGCGAACATTTAATCAGTTTTTTGCACGCCATTTTAAACCTGGATTTCGTCCAATCGCAGCCGTTTCGGATCAACATGTGATCGTCATGCCTGCAGATTCTACCTTTGGCGGACAATGGGAAATAAGACAGGATTCGCATGTAACAGTTAAAAACCTCCATTGGAAAGTAAGTGAATTACTGGAAGGAAGTCCCTATAAAGATCGATTTGAAAATGGGCTTTTTATGCATTCTTATTTAAGCCCTGTTGACTATCACCGTCAACACGCGCCAGTTGGAGGAAAAGTACTTGAGGCAAGGGTTATAAAAGGTCAGGTATATCAGGAAGTAGAAGCCAGTCCAATTAACAAAGAGGAAAGTAAACACAACTTGAAATTGAAAAGAAAATATGACTCTTTTGATACTCCTGGTTATCAGTTCGCTCAAAGCCGTGGCTTGATTGTATTAGAAACTCCAATCGGATTGGTTGCTGTTCTACCTATTGGAATGAGTCAGGTTTCATCCGTTATTATTACAGCAGAAGTTGGTGTAACAGTAAGGAAAGGTGAGGAAATCTCCTACTTTCAATTTGGAGGTTCGGACATTATTGTGCTGTTTGAAGCAAGTAGTAATGTCTGTTTTAATGCACATTCCACTATCCATTATAAGATGGGAGTCAAAATTGCGCAGGCTTATCCCGTCATATAAAAAAAATGACAAAACGAAGATTAAAAGAATGGCTCAAGGAATTTTTACCAGCTGAAATTCTTGGAACAGTTACAGCGGTAGTTGCAGCATCTATTGCTCACTTCTTTTATGACAACGGAATTTTTGTCGCTTACATTGGATCAATTGGAGAGGCTCTTGGTTTTTATTTGACTCTCTTAATTCAGCGGATTGTTGCTTTACGTAAAAAACAGCCGCCAAATAAAAAGCAAATTAGACTCTACGACTTTTCGCTGATTGTAGCGAATTTGGTTTTGGAGTACGGACCAGCGGGGATGATTGACGGCTTGTTGTTGCGTCCCTTTTTTATGTACTTGTTTCCTATTCTCTTGGCGAATTTTACCGTGGGAATTATCATCGGTAAGCTAGTAGGTGATGTTACATTTTATGTACTTGTCATTCTGAGCCATGGAATCAAAGAAAAAATTAAAAAACGAAATACGAATGGAAACAGAACAACGTATTAAGCCCAAAAGCGCGTTCCGAAAAGTCAATGACCTCGGAGTTGTTTGGGTGACAGATGAAGCTACTAAATTGGGGTATTACAATGGAAACCCTGAATGGGTAAACCTTGGGCAGGGAGAACCCGAAACAGGTGAAATGAAGGGAGCACCACCTCGGATTAAGCAGATCAATATTGATGTTCGAGACAATCAATATGGACCAATCAATGGAATGTTGGAACTTAGACAAGCAATTGCGGATTATTATAATCGCCTGTATAGAAGCGATAAAAAATCACTTTACACCGCAGAAAATGTTAGTATCGTCATGGGTGGACGACTTGCCCTTAGCCGCATTTTCTCGATCCTTGGCCCTATTCGACTTGGATATAAAAGCCCAGAATATCCAGCTTACGGAGATATGATTCGAACGCAGGAAGGACGTATTATACCCGTTGCCATTCCTTCTAAAAAAGAAAACAATTATGCGATTTCTTCAAGCGATTTCTCCGGAATTTTAAAGTCCTATCAATTGGACGCTTTTTTATTTAGCAATCCGTGTAATCCTACAGGTCATGTGGTGATGGAAGATGAATTAAAAGAATTCATAGCCATTTCCAAAGAACAAAACTGCACCTTGATTATTGATGAGGTTTATTCACATTTTATTTATGAGGATGAAAAACCTGCTGAATCACCCGTTTCTGCTGCAAAATATATTGAAGATGTAAATGCGGATTCGATCCTCATTGTAGATGCATTAACCAAATCTTTTCGTTATCCGGGTTGGCGCTTGGCTTGGGCACTTGGACCAAAAGATACGATTGAAGAATTGGGTCTTGCTGGCAGCGTAATTGACGGTGGAGCCAGTTTACCGATTCAACGTGCGGCGCTGAAATTGTTCGAACCTGAGCAAGTGGATAAGGAAACGAAAGCCCTACGCAAAGTGTTCAGCAAAAAGAAAAATCTAGCTTTCAAGTCTTTATGCGAAAACGGAATGATTTGCTCTGAGGATATCAATGGTACCTTTTACATTTGGGCCGACATCAGTAAGTTGCCGTATCCGTTAAATAATTCTGATTCCTTTTTTAGAGAAGCCCTGAAACACAAGGTAATTGTCGTTCCTGGCTATTTATTTGATATTCTTCCCGAGTTGCACAAAGGAGATTGCAACTTTCATAAATATGTGCGGTTTTCATTCGGGCCAACTGAAGACAAATTAAAAATTGGACTTGAACGCATTACAACTTTAATTAAATCTCATTCTACAAAATGATTCCTAAAGGAAAATTGCTCATTATTGGTGGTCATGAAGACAAAGGGGCAATCTCAGGAGAAAATCTGACGATTCATAAAAAAAAAGTGGCTCAATCTCATTTTGAAATTTTAGGTACCCTGATTTCAAAAATCCCACGAACACATCACATTATCGAACTCATTGCAAGTGCCTCCTCTATTCCCTTGGAAATGGAAGACATGTATATCAAGTCGTATAAACAGCAAGGGTTTACCAAAGTTGGCATAATAAAAGTTGAGAACAAAAAAGACGGTTCGAACAACCATTCAATTGCACGTTTAAAAGCGGCGCATGCTGTTTTTTTTACTGGAGGTGATCAAGAGAAACTAGTAACAATGCTCGGTGAATCGGACTTGTTGGTTGAGCTAAAAAGAAAATATTATTCCGACAAAAATTTCATCATCGGAGGTACAAGCGCAGGTGCAATGGCGCTCCCCGAAATCATTATCAAGGATGGTGTCATTCGTGAAGCCTTGTACAAAAACGATATTCACATCTCAACTGGTTTAGGGCTCATCAAACACATTATTGTCGATACGCACTTCATTAAAAGAGGTCGTTTTGCCCGTTTAGCTCATGCAATTACGCTGAATCCAAGCTGCTTGGGAATTGGTTTGGAGGAAAATACTGCATTATTAATTTCCGAAGGTTCCCACGCAGAATGTATTGGCTCAGGTATGGTGATTCTGATTGATGGTTCAGAAATTCATTCTAGTAATGTCAACGAAGTGAATACTACAACCCCTATTGTAGTTGACAATTTAAAGGTCAGTATTCTGGCTGAAGGAAGTAGTTATTCCTTGAAAAAAGACGAGTCTGAATGAATTTAGCAGTTACTTTTTCGATTTCACTAAAAGTCTTTTGCGGATTCTACTCAGCGATTCAGGTGTGACTCCAATATAACTTGCAATTTGATATTGAGGTATTCGCTGTAATAAATCTGGTCTCGTAGCCATTAAATTTTGATAGCGAACGATGGGCGTATTTATCGTAAAAGCTTCTAATTTGATTTGTTGTTCTAGAAATACATTGGTCATTAATTTTCTTGAAAGTGTTCCAAGATTTGGGTGTTTTGTATATAAATCCTCTCCCTTTTCGCTATCCCCCATTAAAACCGAACAGTCCGTGCAACATTCTAAATAATGCGTTGAGGGACTATTCAAATTAATCGTATTTAACGAAACGACCCATTGTTCATCAACAAAAAATTCAGTTGTTTTTTCTTCACCATCAATTAAATAATATTGGCGGATAATTCCATCTAAAACAAAATAGGCATCGGTTGAAGTTTCTCCTTCTTTTAATAAAACAGTGCCTTTTTTAAAGTGTTTAGTGACCATAGTTTCATCAATGGCCGCTATTTCGTTTTCCAGAAGTGGCTGAATTTTCAAAAAATATTTTAGGAGTTTGTCGTCCATTGAAATGTTTATTTTGATAAATATAAGCGTTTTAAGAAAGGTTTAAAGTGTGATTTTTTTGTTCATCCAAACGGTTGCAACAATTCAGCTGGGAAATACTAACCGACCATTCTTCATGAATTCCAATTTAAACCAAAAGCAGTCGACGAGCACCTACATTTATTGGCTCCTCAACTATTTACGAATCACATTATCCAGAAACTATTATTCTACAATTATTTTCTCGGTAATTAGTTGTTCGTCAGTCGTAATTTGCACAAAATAGATTCCGCTGGATTCAAGTTCCAAGGTCAAGCTATGCTGCTGGTTTACTTCTTTTGATGTTACCAGTTGCCCTGTTGAATTGAATACCTTAATCGTTAAAATAGGTTTGGAGCATTTAACGTTTAATACCCCGTTTGTCGGATTTGGGAAAAGTACCATTGAGTTGGGTGTATTTTCATTCGGGTCAAGTCCTGCTGTAGTTCTGTCGGGTGAAAGGACTGCAAGGAAGACATCTCTAGTAGTCGAAGATGGAATACTTATATTGGCGTTGATTAATGAAATTGCATCAAAACTGATACTATCGCTTGCAAACCCTCCTGCTAATATGATCCTTCCTGTAGAAGTCACATGAAGACAATTGGAATGTGTTTCATCATAGTCATTACCCCCAGCACTTTTCGCCCAAAGTTCGTTTCCAAATTCATCGTACTTTGCTAGGAAGATGTCCCAATGTCCCTTGTTCATTAAGGTGTCTCCACCGAATATAAAATCCTGGTTGTCATAATTACCAGCAATGAGTACATTGTTATTGTCGTCGGTGATTACTGCATAGCCAGCATCCATTGAAGTGCTTCCGGCTCTTTTTACCCAAACACTATTTCCATTGCTATCATACTTTGCAAGGAAAACATCAAATCCAGTTCCTCCACTATTCACAAGAGAGTCAGCGTCGAAATAAATTTTGGAACTGCCAAAATATCCTGAAATAATGGGATTGTTATTTTGATCAACAGCAATAGCATAAGCGTAATCATCGAATGTTCCTGCTACCTTTTTTGCCCAAATTACATCACCTGAGCTATTAAATTTGGTCAAAAAGATGTCGTTGCTACCAGCGTTCGTTAAAGTTATGGAATCAAAGGTGATCGACGAATTCATATAATATCCAGTTGCGAGAATATTGCCATTCAAGTCAAAAGAGAGAGCGTTAATCACGTCTTCATTTGTACCACCCGCACTTTTCGACCAGACAACATTACCGAAGGTGTCATATTTTGCGAGGAATAGATCAAAAGCATAGGTTCCTGAACTTACATTAATTAGCGTGTCAGTACCAATAGTAATGTTTTGCTTAAATCTTCCACCTATTACGATGCTGGTTGAATCTGCAATCACACAATTTGCATTGTCATGATCAGGTCCAATTAGTTGTTTTGCCCATTGTGCATTTC
Source organism: Fluviicola sp. (assembly GCA_043721195.1). GTDB lineage: Bacteria > Bacteroidota > Bacteroidia > Flavobacteriales_D > Crocinitomicaceae > Fluviicola. The sequence continues at coordinate 17,296 of JAYSRF010000243.1, forward strand.
CTTGTGGGTCAAACTTTGCAACAAAAGCATCCCATGAACCAGAATTGGATAATGTTAGTGCACCAATTGTAAGGGTAGGGCTTTGAAATGCCCCAGTTACGATTATGTTTCCCCAAGGATCAGTTGTTATTGAAGTAATCTGTTCATTTAATGCCCCTCCACCCTTCTTTGACCAAAGAACATTTCCTGTCGAATCATATTTGGTTATAAAAAAGTCGGAAGCTCCAGAACTGATTAGCGTAGTTGTCCCAAATATAATGGAACCATTGAAGTAACCCGCAATGATTAAATCACCATTATTATCTGAAGTTGTGGACAAAGCTTCATCCTCACCCATACCTCCAGCTTTTGTAATCCAATCCCAAGCGGGTGATTGTCCGTATGAAATGTTTAAGAACGATAATAGTGTTACAAGTAAAATAGTCTTTCGTGTCATGGTTTTATTTTTTCAATAACTAAGGCAATGATCGTTCGTCTAAAAAACCTTTTTCAAGCCCAAAACAAACTTTTTTTGCTAAATATACGCGTTTTGGTGCTTTAATTAAGTTGCTTTCGGTATCGTTTATTTTAATTTCACTTTGCCCCAATCAATAAAGTTTGTTCGTTCTCCACATTCATTGACGTATGCAAAAATTGAATTTTTCCGAGAAAATCGATCTTCACCTTTGGGCTTAATCATAACGTAATTAGATTCATTCGAATCTTTGGACATAAATTCTACTTTCAACCACTTACTGATTTATTGTGTTATGTATAAATACTCTACTAAATCACCTTTATTCCAAATGGGGTCTTGGTACGAACTTTTTGCTAGAATAACATTGTGTTTTTTTAATAAAATAGAACCGCAATCTAATTCTTCAAGATCCAATTGATTCAATTTTAATTCATTTACTTGGTCTGTAAAACCTTTACAATAAACAATATTTACTAATTCTACATCCAAATCAAAGTTCCAAATACAACAAAATTCAATGAATTTATTTTCAGTATTAAAACCCAGTTGAAAATCAAAACCGTCCGCAACGCATCCGTTTATTTCTGTACTATTATAGTTGGCAAATTTATTCCCTTTTGTAAACCGATATCCAACATCTGAAATGTCAGGTGTTTTAGGGTGATACCTATTAAAGAATGGAGTTAGTTTAGATTCAATGCTCTCCAATTTTTCACCCCAATAAATTTTTGTACTAAACAATTCTAGTCCTACCCCCTTTTCAAGTTTAATTTTTAGATGCTCCATGTCATTTAAACTTTTATACTATCAGAAATCCGTTTTGGTGATTACAAAACCGATATTAGCGGTTCAGACTTTTTGTCCAATTGGCATAGGTCATTTCAAACTTGATTTCTTTTGTTCCGTTTGTTCCAACTTCCGTCCAGCCAGCTTTTCTGTAAAATTTTTCCGCTCTGGTGTTAAAAGCTGTTCCTAACCATACGTTTTCTTTGGTCTGTGAAAAATACCAGTCCAACATAGTCTTATGTAAAACCTGTCCAATTCCAATTCTCTCAAATTTAGGATCTAAAAATAAAGCCCAAATATTATTTTCTTTCAAGTCAGCAATTGCAAATCCCACAATTTGTTTGTCAATTTCACATACCCAACCTTTTCCTCTTACGGTAATAAATTCTACACAATCTTCGTTTGTCACTAAATTAGGATCTGACAACGTGTTTTCTGTTACAGAATTCCGTACGATTTGAATTTGTTGTATGTCGTCAATGTTAGCTTCTCGAATAACCATGATCTATTTTGTTTAGTTATTTTCTTCATTCATGTCAGTTCTGCTAATTCTATTGTCTATCAATGGAATGAAGAATGCAAGTGAGAACAACGCTGGCAACCAAAACTTGAATTCTGAATTGAATTCCTTGGTAATATTCCAATTATCTTGATGTAAGTTTCCATATAATATGACATCCACTTTCGCCCAAACAAAAATTCCTATGAGAAAAATGAAGGTCAAGATAACTGTTTGAAATAGTATAGTGCGAAAAAAAGTAGAAACAATAAACCATTTTCTTATAAGTCGAAATATAATAACACCAATAAATGTTGGGACTAATATATTACCAAATGAAAAAAAGAGAGCAAGAAATGCATGGTTTGGTTTAGTTATTAAAGTTGAAAAAAACATGACCAAACAACTAGCAAGGTCTGCAAATACCGTCAATTTAATTATGTGTTTCATTTTGAGTGTCTATAGCATTGAAAGTAAGGTTTTACAAATAAGTGATGAGATTGTTGCACTAATTTACTTTTATACAGTGTTTTATTCTGCTATTTGACCTTGCATTTGGAACATTCCTGTTAATTTCATTCCTTTTGTCAACTCTTTAAATCTCATGTTTTCCGGAGACACAAAAATATCAATCGTGAAAAAGTCTTTTATATCTGGATTTGTAATCAGTCTTACTTTCAAAAGGTAACCTTTCAAACTTTTGTCTTCCAATAAAACAGTTTCTTTAAAATCTTCCAATTGTCCGATAAAGTCAAAACACGCATAATTTGGCAAGTCATTATTGGGCATATACATCGTAAAGTCTTCACTATATTGAACCTCTCCTTCTGAATTGTCAGCTGTGCTTATGTCTATAACAAAAGCAATACCACTCATTTTTATACGAAGTTCCTTTTTTGAATGGTAAACGTCTCTATTTTCAGCATAATCTGTTGCAAAATAAGTAACTCCAAATGTATTCCGCCCGTTTCCTGTTACAATTGCTTCCAAATTATGAACATTTTCCCATTCATTAATTTCTTTATTTACTACATCAACTTCATAATCAGTTTTAACTACTGGTAAAATCGTTGTGGGATTGTTATTATAGGCTATTGCTTTCAAATTAACATCCTCATATTCTAATAGTGAAATGGTTAAATTGTTTTTTGAAATACTTGGATTTATTGTCATAGCCATTGCAAAATGCTCTTTTAAATTTTGGCTTCCGTTTGGCTTCCTATAACTTTCAAACCCAAAAATTCCACACCATGTATTACTCAAATCTGAATTGTTCGATTTTTTTATCGTTAAACCTATTTCATTTTCAATCAATGGTGCTTTGATTTCTTCTCGGTCTTGAAAGTAGTCTTTGTTCTCTTTTAATTGTGTTCTGAAAATGATGTCGTTTTCTTCTTGGCTAAAGTTTTTAAAACCCTGATAGGTTATTTCTTCTTTCTCAAACACATATGTCAAACCAATTTTTCCTTTAATACCAGTATTGAAGGAATAGGAAACAGTGATTGCTTTCAGTTCATTGTCATTATTTGCAAGTGAGTGATTATTGTCGTTTGCAAATTGTGAATGGTATAGAATTACATACGATTTTATCTCATTACTCACCAGTTTCTGTTCAAAATTGGTTTCCATTCTATTGATTACATCTTGGGCAGACAGAGAATAAGAATTATCGTCT
>JAYSRF010000244.1:0-2769 GCA_043721195.1 Fluviicola sp.
CTTAGCGGTAGACAAAATTCTTCCTTCAACCAATTGTGCATGAGCAAAAACGGAAAGAAAAAAAGTAAGGAATAAGATCAGAAATCGTTGCTTTCTTTGAATTGTTCTAACCATGTTCGGTGTTTCAATGTATATGTTTCGTTTGTCAAATCAATTGTTCGACGAATGTAAAGTTGATGTGGTCGGCCGTTCAGTGAAACAAATACTTCTGCTTGAATGGCTGGATTTTTCAAATGAACACTTTGTTCTCCATTGGAAATGAGCGTGTCATTAAATACGTTTTCTAAATGATGTGCAAATTGCAAAATCATGTCAGGTTGCGTTGCCATTTGATCAATTTGAACAGGGGTGAGGTAAGTCGCGTTTTCTATTTGAATGCTGTTATTCGTGGTTCGATCAACTACGTAAAACGTTGCATATCCTTCCTTGTGCATGAGCATCACCCGCCAAGAAAAGCGAAAACCTTCCTCCGTCCAAAAGAGATTGCCGGGATACAATGTATAGCGAAGAGGAACCACTACTTGAATGGTTAAATAGATGCCAAATCCCCATAAAACGATTTTTTTTCCAATCGATTTTCGAGTTTGGAATAATGTGATTTCCTTCCAACGACATATTTTTTTTAGCCACTGAATCCAGCGCGTATGGAATGAAGCAGGAAAGAAAATCAACGTACTGAAAATCATGACCCATGGAAACACGCCAATTGGAAAGAGCAACCACGTTACAATATGAAACACGATGACAAAAAAGTAAGCAATGGAACGGGTTTTGCGAAAACTAAGAAAAAAGGGAATCGTAAGGTCATAGATACAACCAAACCAACTGAATGCAAATGCTAGCCAAGATGTAGCAAATAAATTACCAACTAGTGGCAAATCCCGGTAGGCTTGTAACCATGTTTTTAAGGGTTGCGCATGAAAGAGCCAATCTGAATTTAATTTGGCGATTCCTGCGAAGAAATAAACGATGCCTAATTGCAATTGAATGATAAGAACGGTCCAAGCAGGAATGGTTTCTCTACGAATTGTTGGATGCAAGCGAGCATCGACAGAAAAATCAACGTGGGCAGGCAACCAACACATGATAAATGAAACTAAACTCACAAAATAATAGTGATTCAAGTAATTGGCTTTATCGAGTAATTCAACGTAGGTGAAACAAACAAAAAATAGAATTGCCGACAGTCGATAGCGCATTCCGAGGATGATTCCCAAAGAAGCAATTACCATGAGTATAAATGGCAGATACATCCATGATCCTACCAAGGGTTGTACCCAGCTGAAACCAAGATACGTGAAGTGAAAATCAGGTTCAATATAGAGTTCATTGACCCATCCTTTGAGCATAAATCGCAGAATACCGAAGAGCATCAGCGCACCGAAAATTAGTCTAAACGCAACAAGAGGGGTCGGTGAAACCCCTCTGAAACAATAGTTCGATATGCGATGACTAATCGCCGTCATTATCTTGATACGTAATCAATACACCAAATGCAGAAGCCATGTCAGTTTTCATATAAACAACAGTGCCTTGCATGTAATTGTAATAATCCGTTAATGTTGTTGGCGATGAAGCCATCATGTTTTCAATCGTTCCGCTCCAAGTCGTTGGTTGTGTTTCAATCGTATTGAATCGATTATCTATGGTAGCTGATAAATCGCTTTTTTCCAATGCAATTAAATAATCATCAAAACCAGAACCATTTGCACCTGAATTAGATTTCCCAAGGAACAAACGATGAATAGATTCCATATTGGCAATGAGTAATTCTTTTCCAAAGCCAGAACGACGTGCTTCTAAGTAAAGTGGTTGTTGTATCCCTAAACTTTGTGTACCAATTGGAATGCCAATTTTTGCAGTTTTCGCCAATTCAAAATCCTTGCAAAATGCATTCACCAATAACGAAAACGGACTTGTTGAAGAAGTACCAGTTCCAGCAATAAATGTTGCTCGGTAACTAACCCAACCAGCGACTACTTGGTTGACTTCATTTTGCATTTTTGTGATGACCGCTGTAACATACGCTTTACGATTGGCCGAGTTGGTTAATTTATTCAAACAATCGGTTCCAAAGAAAAGAAAGTCCAATGATTCAAAACCGATGGCATCAATGTTGTCCAATGAGGCTAAATTATAGGTTCCAGCCGTTACATTTGTTTCAATTTGAAGGGTGTCTGCTGGAAATGTTCCCAAAGCGCCATTGAGTCCTAGTGTCATTGCTGGACCTACTTCAACTGTTTTAATACGGTGAAAGCTAAGGTTTGAAGCTTTCCACTCCATTCGCACAATATCAAGGTTTGTTTGACTTGGAGTTGCAATAAAGTCATTCCAAGAATTTGACAAGCTATTTAAATGCGTTTGTAAGTCATCATAGGATGGAACAATGTAATTGTCAGCAAGATTCGAGAGTATCGCCTCTTTTTTGAAATCATCTTTCTGTTCTTCCTCTTTGTCTTTACATTGTGTAAACAAGAAGGAAATCAGACAAACGGAAGCAATTAAATAACGAGTCATTTTCATAGTCTTAGTACTTAGCGTCAATGGTTGCTTTAATAGCTTGCAAATCTTGAACAGTTAAGTTCCACAAGTTGTTACCGAAAGCTGCAATTGCATCATCGACTTCTTGTGTTGTCATATTACGTGTTTCAATTGGAGCATATCGCAAGGAATAAATAAACCCGTATGCTTCAGATAAGGTATGCAAGTATTTCGCATTGTCGTTTCCAAAATAACCAATTGCTTGATCTAAATAGGCCATTGCTTGAT
>JAYSRF010000245.1:0-7030 GCA_043721195.1 Fluviicola sp.
CCTCAAGGGGTTTACAAAAGCAGCAACAAATACATTTGATGCAAGGTCGGGGCTTCATATTGAATTCACTGACTACAATTATATAATTATATCTGAAAATAATAGGGAACATATTTTCTTAAAAAAATTATATTCTGAACAACTGTCAAATGAAGAAATAAAAGAAATCGTAACTTCCAGTGTAAAACAAACATTTGGTTACATTAAGCAAAATGTAAATCGCCAAGCATGAAACAATCCCTCATTTCTCTTTTCGATCGTGATATTAATCGTTTGCACACTGAAATTGCAAATTACACTTCCGATCAAGCTTTATGGCTAGTTTCTCCAACGATCAATAATTCAGGGGGAAATTTAGCATTGCACCTGTGTGGAAATTTGAATCATTTTATTGGTGCTACATTGGGAAATACGGGATATGTCCGTCAAAGGGAACTGGAATTCAGTACAAAAAATTTAACCGTTAGCCAACTGTTAGCTGCTATTCAAGAAATGAAAGTGGTTGTTCTCAATACATTGGAATCGCTGCCAAAAACACAATTAGCTGAAACCTATCCCTTGGAACCGTTAGGCTATATCATGACAACTGATTACTTTTTAATCCATCTTTCTGGTCATTTAAACTATCATTTGGGACAAATCAATTATCACCGTCGATTATTAAATGTGTGAAAATTCGACCATCCATTTATCAATTTGGTCAGCGAAATCAATGGTTAATTACCGTTGTAATAGCTTTGTTGTTGTTAGAATCACTTCTCAATCAATTACATTTCAACAATGACAGAGGTTGGTCTTCACCACAACTCAATGACTTTCCAGAAATGTTTCAGCGGGTTTTCAGTTATGCCTTGTTTGGAAAATACGGACATAACATCACCTATTTCACTGGACAACTTCACTTTTGTTTAGTCATTATTCAATGGAGTCTACTCATTGTGGGAACATTCCGCTATTTTTCTGAAAAACGATCCGTAACCGTTCTCCAATTTGCAGCTTTACTCCTATTATGGCTTTCATTGTTCGAATTGATTAAACGGCTTTTCTTTTGGCAATTCAACCTGCATTACAATGCTATTTTTACACCTTTTTTAGGAATTTCAGATACCGTTCAAAAAATAGTGTTGCCCATCCTATTTGCATTGATTCTATTGGCATTCATTACTCCAAGAACAAATCAACCAGCAGCATCACAGCCCATTAAGCTCCTCAACCATTGGCAACGCGGTTTGCACTTCTTTCTCGATCGTGTGATCATTTGGTTTTGCGGGTACAATTATTTTATCATGGATGCATTTTTTGATCAGCCAACGTTTCGAACAGTTGATCGTAATTTGTTTCCGATCATCGGAATTTCGGTTTTTCTGACCCAATTAATTGTTCTACCATTCATTGCAGAAGGACTCTTTGGCATCACACTCGGGAAATTACTCACAGGAACAAAAGTGGTTGGAATGGATGGAAGTCCTGTTTCACTCAAACAGGCATTTCTTCGATCACTTATTCGGCTTATTCCTTTTAATTGGATCTCCGTCTTCACAAAAAAGGGATTGTGGATTGATCGTTGGTCGAATACACAAGTAGTTGTTGTTCATCAGGAAGAACCGCTGAAACGTTTGCACAAACTCGTTCAATTGGGCACTGGAACGATCTTTTTTATTGGTGCTTGGTTTTTAGTGCTGATGGTGTTATTTACCTTCCAATTAATACCTACAATTATTCATGACAGATGTATAGATTTTCCGTTTCTACTCATCGTAGGAAGTTTTCCATTAATCGTACTTTTTCAATCGTTTTGGATGGCTAGTTTGTTAGATCATTTCAGATCAGCTAGAGACAACAATGCGGTTTCTTCCAACGATGCCCTCATTCGCTCCTTTTATTGCTGGATTCCTATTCTCAATTTTTATTACCTCGCAACGCATTTAGAAGAGATCACCTCGCACATGGAACACAGTGATTCATCGAAGGAACACATAGATCGGGTTGGAAAACGCATTCGCCAATTTTCAAATGTCTTCGCATTGATTTATTTGTTCGTATTGGGCTTGATTTATCCACTCTTCGTAAACGCAAACCCATTTCCTATTATGACTGTCATGATACTCCTCATCATGCTTGGTTGCTTTTTTGCATGGCGACTTTCTTACGCAATTGCGCATATGCATGCCAAACAAGCAGTAATAGCTGATTTATTGGACGATCTATCCTAAAAAATGAATCATTAAATTAGTTACTTCAGAACTATTCATCTTTTTTAGAGAGTAGAAGCAATCCTCTGAATTCTGATGAATACACACACTTCAAATTACCACATTCGTTTATCTCACGATTTTCCTAGAAATAAATCCTCCGTCAGTGGTTGTGATTTTTAACTCATAAATTCCTTTAGGAAGATCTTTGGTAGTTAGTGTAAGACTCAAATCTGTTAGTACTTCTTCAAGAACTACTCGCCCTGTCATATCAAAAACTACAATTTCTCCATGGAGAAGTTGCTCTACAATTTCAATAGTTAAATTATCCTGAATCGGATTAGGATAGACCTGCACCAAATCTTGATTTAGTTGCGCAATACCAGTAACATCAAGTGCTTTTAACACAATAATACTGTGTGTATTCGGATTTGTATTTGACCATGAAGATCCGTTCGTCGCAATATAAATTTCATTTGATGGACCAACACAAATATCTCTTAATCTTCCAAATTCATTGATTAAATAATGATCCTCATCAACAATTGCGGATCCATTTCCATTTAATTCCATTGCAATAATGCGCTTATCCTTTAAAACAGCCATTAATATACGCCCATCAAACTCAGGGAATAAAGGATTTTCATAGTACACAAGATCAGAAGGAGCGTTTGTTGGAGTCCAAGCAACCAAAGGTTCCATCACATTATTTGCATTACAAAATGTTTCTTCTCCTCCTGGATCGCAAAATCCTTCTACGTTAGGCCATCCATAATTTCTGCCAATTTCTAAGATTTGAAACTCATCATCAGTGGAAGCACCGTGTTCAGAAACGTATATTTTACCATTTGGATGTTGTAAAATACCTTGCACATTTCTATGACCGAACGAGTAAACTGGATTTCCAGCAATTGGATTATCCAAAGGAATGGTACCATCTAGATTAATACGAAGCATCTTTCCATTCAATTCATTTACGTCCTGAGGAAGTGCAGTGTTTTGAGCATCACCGGTAGAAAACAATAAAGTATTATCTGGAAGAATCGCGATTCTTGCACCGTTATGGGTTGTATTGCCAATTATACTATCTATCAAAACAACTTCATTCACTAGATTCGTTCCGTCATAGGTATACTTCACAACCTTCTCTAAAATAGTTGAAAATGAACCATAGGTATAAACAAGGAATACTTCTGGGGTAGTTGCAAAATCAGGGTGCATGACCATTCCGAGTAACCCAGATTCGGAATTTTGATAAACAGTAGAAACTATATCTAAAATAACCGTTTTAGTTTGATTTATTGGATCAATTCTACTGACAACACCTTTGCGCTCGGTTGTCCAAATAAAACCATCTGGTCCATATATAATCTCCCATGGGATATCCAATCCAGTAAAAATGGTATCAACTTCTACAGTAGTTGTTCCTACTGTAATAGTTGTTTGTGAAAATGTCTGAAAAGAAAAAAAACAGATTCCTACAACAAAAAGATTTTTCATGAAAATTGATTAAACTAAACCAAATATACAAAACCTTATCGCAACTTATCCGTTTACTCCACATTTGGTTCAGTATGGTTTTGTCTTAGAAAAGTCCAAATTGAATCAACTAAAATTTTCAGCTAATTCAGAGCTCAATTCTTTACAAGCAACCTTAAATTAAGGGTTGGGAAATTTCAGAGCAACACTATATAACCCATTAAATCTATCAATCAAATAGATTGATAATGAGACTACTAAATATTTACTAAAAAATTAGTATAAAAGTTTTTCCCTTAAAAAATACGTTGATTGAGAAGTGCATTTTGATCAGTCAAATCAATGCTTTATTAATTGATTAAAAAAACCACTAAACTGTTTTAGTAAATTGGTTACAGTAATTAAAACAGTCTCTGATGAAAATAGTAGTATTCTTTCTAAGCATTTTGGGATTTTGCCCGATGTATTTTTCACAATGCGCTTCAAATGCAACATCAACCGCAGATGAAGATATTTTGAATGTTACTTTCGGTACATTAAACAATAATTCTACTTGTGGAACAACTGGTGGAGCTGGCTCAATTTTAAATGAATATTCCAATTATACAGGAGTTGCTGCACCGAATGTTGCTCAATGTGCTTCAGTAGCGTTTAGTGTTCAAATTGGGACATGTGGTGGTAATTACTCCAACGCAGTAGCCATTTTCATCGATTGGAATGCTGATCTAGATTGGGCAGATGCAGGTGAAACGGTATATACTTCTGCGGCTTCAATCTCTGGACCTCATACAGAAACTGGATTCATTTCCATTCCCGGGGGAGCCTCACTAGGCAATAAACGCATGCGTGTTGTAAATGTTGAAACTGGAACGCCGTCGAGTATTACAGCTTGCGGAACCTATACTTGGGGTGAAACGGAAGATTATTTAATCAATGTTACGGCAGGTGGAGCTTTGGCTTATACAAGTTGTACAACCACTCAAATTGTTTCAGGATTAGTTACAAGATGTGCTTCAAATCAGCAAATAATTGGTGTTCAAGTTGTCATGGGAGCAGGATGTTCTGCCAACTTAACTCAGTTTCAATTGGCAGCAGGTTCAAGTACAAACTTATTGGCTGATGTGAGTAGAATCCATATTTATTATACAGGAACAAGCAATGTCTTTGCTCTTACCAATGAATTTGTAGCTGGAGGAACGGTTCCCGTTGGGGCAGCAAATACAATCAACAGTACACAGAGCTTAGTTAGCGGAACAAACTATTTCTGGATTACGTATGATATGAATCCGCTTGCTACTGTTGGCAATTTAATTGATGGTTCTTGCACACAACTCACGATTGCAGCAGTTAATCGCATTCCAACAGCAACAAATCCTGCTGGTAACGGAACGATTTCCATGTGTTTGGCTCCTGGTGGAGTTTCAACAGGTTTGGAAACATGGTTGCGTGCTGATGTTGGTGTAACTGGGGTTACGCCCATTACGGCTTGGACGAACCAAAAATCATCCGGAACACCAGTACTGGTGAATGGTTCACCTAATTTAAACAATACGGCTACTAGCTATAATTATAATCCGTATGTAGATTTTATTGCTCCTGCAGGAACATTAGCCAATGGACTTGCAGCGAATCGACAATTTTTAAGATTTTCAGGTTATACAGGTATCAGTGCACTCAACTTTACAACGCTGTTTTATGCCTTTCAGTTAACTGATCTAACACGAGTAGATACCCACATTGGTACAGTTGATGGAATAACCTATTCGGCTGGGCCTGCAAATGGCACTTTTCATGGGTTCAACTTTGGAGGAAATGCTGCTATTCATACGAGTGGGTACGACCTTGATTTTGGCGCTGGATCGCCAGCAAATACATGGCAACGAAATGGTGTTAATATTGCACACGATGCTAATCACAGTTCTACAAAACATATTTTATCTGCGAATTGTCAAACTGGAGGAAACACTGGATTGAATACATTATTAGGAGGTCAAATTGATGATGGTTCTCTCACATTTTTAGGACATTTCAGAGATTGGAGAGGTCCTGTAGCAGAAATAATTGGTTTTTCTACTGTAATTACAGCAGTTGAAAGACAACGAGTTGATAGTTATATTGCCATAAAATACGGCATCACTTTAACGGCAAATTACTTGAGCACTTCTGGATCTACCGTTTTCACAACTGCGGCACCTTACAATAACAACATCATTGGAATTGGTCGCGATGATACCGAAGCAATGACCCAAAAACAATCACACAATGATGATGATGTTGTCCGTGTTTATGTAAATGCACTTGCCGCAACAAACGCCGCAAATGCTGGTTCTTTTGCAAGTGATATTTCTTACGTTATGACAGGAGCAACAACCGGAGCTATGTGTGCTACAGCTGCTTCTATTGCAGAAATGCCAGTTGGTTTGCCGAGTTGCGCTCTTTACTCACGCCTTGAACGCGAATGGAAAGTAACACGTACCAACATGGCACAAAATTTCAATATGGATTTCAGTCTTGCAGCTTGTGGTGCTCCAGGATCAGTAAACACTGCTCATTTGCGCTTATTAGTTGATGATGATGGTAACTTTGCGAATGGTGGAACACAATGTTATTACAACGGTGATGGAACAGGAATTGTGATTACCTATACAAATCCACGAATTACTGTTTCCAATATCAATATCGCCAATCACATTCCAAATAATGCAACCAGATTCATCACCATTGCTTCGATTAATGCATTGACTCCACTTCCAGTTGAAATGATCAATTTTGATGCACAACTGAATCAAGAGCGAGCAGTAGATGTCACATGGACAACAATTAGCGAAATCAACAGCGATCATTTTATCGTTGAGAAAAGTAATAATCTAACAGACTGGAGTTTCGTTGATCAACTTGCAGGAGCTAAAAATTCTGAAACGAATTTGGATTATTCGTCTATTGATCCTTCACCGTATCTTGGAACTTCCTATTACAGATTAAAACAAGTTGACACAGATGGAACGTATTCTTACTCAGATGTGCGCACTGTTTCAATTAATTTGAATGAAGGAATCATGGTGTATCCTAATCCAGCGGAAGGTTATTTTACGATTGCAGGTAAAAACATTACAACAGATCAAATTACACTTGTTGATGCTTTGGGGAAAGTCGTTGTTTTGAATCCAGTTGCAAATTCAGATGATACCATTACCTTCTCAACAGAAACAATGAGTTCAGGAGTATATTACTTTGTTTACAAGAATGATCAAGAAGTATCAAAAATTAAGTTGACTATTCTTAATTAAGCATAACCATTTGCAATAAAGGGCTTTCATTTTATGGAAGCCCTTCGTGTTTTTAACAAAGCTAATCTATAA
>JAYSRF010000246.1:0-59843 GCA_043721195.1 Fluviicola sp.
CGATAGCGTCACGACCGGATATTCTTGGTCTTCCGTCAGATTGAATCGAATCCGCAATTTTAGCATTGATAAATTGTAGTGAGCCGTCCTCTTGGTAATGTTCGATGCAACCTGCTCCCTCAACTGGAATATTTCTAAAAAGCTGTTGGTACTTGAAATGCTTTAATCCGACTAATTCGTCAGTATGCTCGTCAATTAATAGCATATCGTTAACCAGGTCAGGAACAGCGGCTTTGTAAAATTGGTAGAGGGAGCCTGCCTGAATATTATTCGGCGTGTTGAAGTAGAAATAGCCGCTTTCTATCGGTCGGGCAAGATAGGGCGTTAATAGGGTTTCGTATTGGTCGTATTGTCCAAAACTCATTTGGGCAAAACCAAGAAATAAGATAGTGATAATTCTTCTTTTCATTCTTTGAGTTTTATAGTGAATATTAAATGCGTGATTTACCTTGGTAGGTTCAATTGAGTGAATTGTTAGTTATTACTGATCCTAAATTTGCCGTTAGGATTTTTCCGGCTGTTGAATGGCCACTACAACAAAAGATTATTTGAGAAAAAATTTAAAAACTGAGAAGATGCTAGCGAACTGGTGTTGATGAATTCTGCATTCATGCAAATAGGGTTATAATAATAATTCGTATGCCGTTTTCACGGCTAGGACAAATTTAAGGTATAATTTTCTATATGCAAACTCAAAACTTCATACTCAATTCTCACACTCACTCTGCTCTATTTCACATAATCCTGCTTATGCACCAACATATATTGATCGCTTTCCGTTCGCGTATAACCTTGATCATAACAAAAGAAATAGGTATTCCCTTTTTGCGTAGTGTAAATATTGGTGAAATAATGAAAATTAAAGCCTTCTTCAGCCAATGTGATCGCATCAACCGTTCGTTTTCCAGATGGATTTAATGCCACTAAAATTCGCCTATTTTTACGCAAAATGGTATTGATTCTGCGCACATAATTGGTCGCATCTTCATTTTGACGATTGTTGTAAGTATTGCGACAATAATCGGAACAAAATTTTTGATCTTTTCTTCCTGACAGTTTTTGGGCGCATTCTAAGCATTCTCGGATCTCCATAGTGGCGGAATTTTTGAAAAACAATGTTAACATAAATTAACAAGCCAAACAAGACCACCTATTCATTCTTTTCCAACTTTGTAAGTCTTAGTAATTTCAAACGCATTAGTTACTGAATGAGTGTGGTTTCACATCTTTTGTGATGCAATACAGCTGTAATGTGCAGGAGAAAAGATAAATTAGAACCGAAAACGAAATTGTGTTTTCAAACAAACGATAAAACGGCAAAAAACTATGTTGGAATCATCTGCACTAACTCCGTCTGAACAACTGCAAATCCTTTCAGGTACCATCAAAGAAGAAGCAGAAAAATTTGAAATCCTGCGAAAAGAAATAGCGAAAGTCATTGTTGGGCAAGATGCCATGGTGAAAAATTTGCTGATTGCTTTACTGGCTGATGGTCACATTCTCTTAGAAGGTGTTCCAGGTTTGGCAAAAACATTGGCCATTAAAACACTTTCCCAAGCTGTAGATGCAGGTTTTTCGCGCATTCAATTCACCCCCGATTTATTACCAGCGGATATTACTGGTACGATGATTTATCAGCAAAAATCGGAGCAATTTGCTGTGAAAAAAGGTCCCATCTTCGCCAATTTTATTCTCGCAGATGAGATCAATCGTGCCCCTGCAAAAGTGCAATCTGCTTTGTTGGAAGCCATGCAAGAACGTCAAATAACCATTGGTGATACGACTTATCCACTTCCAGCTCCGTTTTTGGTAATGGCTACTCAAAATCCCATTGAGCAAGAAGGAACTTATCCATTGCCGGAAGCGCAAGTCGATCGATTTATGCTGAAAGTGAGCTTGGGTTATCCTTCAAAACAAGAAGAACAATTGATTTTGCGCAGTAATGTGCGATCTGGCGGATTAACGACCATTTCCAAATGCATTTTGCCAGAAGATATCGTTAAAGGAAAAGAATTAACACGATCCATTTACTTGGACGAAAAAATAGAACGCTACATTGTAGACATCGTTGCCGCTTCTAGAAACCCAGCAAGCGCAGGATTGTCTCAATTATCAAAATACATCGCTTACGGTGGTTCGCCACGTGCAACAATCAACTTGGCTTTGGCAGCAAAAGCACATGCCTTTTTAGAACGACGCGCATTTGTCATTCCAGAAGATGTGCGTGCAATTAGCCTTGATGTGATGCGTCACCGAATTGGATTGACGTATGAAGCAGAAGCCGATGGCATTACATCACAATCCATTATTGAACAGCTGATTCAGCGAGTAGAAGTTCCGTGATTCAATTATGATTGATCATCAAGCTTTACTCAAACGGGTTCGTCTCATCGAACTGAAAACGCGTGGCATGACTCAACAAGTCTTCTCGGGCGAATACAAGTCTGCGTTCAAAGGTCGCGGAATGTCGTTCAGTGAAGTGCGCAATTACCAATTTGGCGATGATGTAAGAAGTATTGATTGGAATGTAACTGCTCGTTTTCAAGAACCTTATGTGAAGGTGTTTGAAGAAGAACGAGAGTTGACCATTTTATTAATTGTGGATTTATCAGCCTCCATGTATTTTGGACAAACAGATGATTCAAAATTTGCAACAGCAGTCGAAGCAGTAGCAACGTTGGCGTTTTCAGCGGCAAAGAAAAATGATAAAGTCGGAGCTATTTTTATTACCGATAAAGTAGAAAAGTACATTCCAGCTGAAAAAGGAATCAAGCATGTGTATGCGATGATGAAATCGATGATTTATTTTGAACCAAATCAACAATTGACCAACCTCAATGTGGGATTAAAATACGCATTGAATGTGTTTAAAAAGCGGTGCGTTTGTTTTTTGGTGAGCGATTTCATGGATCTACCAGCCATTAAAGATGGGTTGATTACACTTTCGCGCAAACACGACCTCATTGCCTTACAACTCGAAGATGAAGGCGAACAAACCTTACCAAATGTTGGTTTTGTTCAGTGGATCAATGCGGAAACCAATACCACAACTTGGGTCGATACTTCTTCTGCGAAAGTGCGACAAGAATATGCAGACCGCCAAGAAAAACGCAAACTAGCCAACCAAGAGTTATTCGATTCTCTGGGAATTGATTCGTGTGTGTTGAAAGGTGGCGATTCGATCTTTTTACCGCTCATGCATTTATTCAAACGCCGCAAATGAGATTATTTGTTTACATAGTGTTTTTGTTACTCTCGGGTAGCGCAATTGCTCAACCGTTGACAGCACGTTGGAGCACCGATAATTGTATGATTGGCGAGCAAGTCGTGTTGACCATTCAATTCCGAAAAGCGCCAAAAACACTCAAGTATAACTCCTATTCAGCTGAAATTCCCTGCGAATTAAAAATGGATTCGTCCAAATTGACACAAAACGGAACACTTGAAATAATTGGTCGTTTTAGCGATACAACCTATAAAAAGAAAGGTGAACAAATCTGGGAAGGGCGTTATACATTAACAGCTTGGGATACTGGAGTGTATATTTTTCCATTGATTCTTGTTGATCCAGGAATTGGAGACACAATCTACAACGTTCAACCAAAACCACTTACGGTTTCATTTGTCAAGAAAAAAATCGGGAATGAATTAGACGAAGTTCCAGTCATTGTAGAAACGGATTTTTGGTGGTGGTTGAAAGATTATTGGTGGATTGGAATTATTTTGTTGATTGGAGTACTTATTTTATGGATTCGCAAACGCAATAAACGAAGACCTGCCAAACTGCTTTCATTGAAAGATAGAACACTTATTGCATTGGAAGCATTGCGAAAACAAGGATATTGGAAAACGGGAAAAATCACAGAACATTACATGGAATTTTCGTTCCTGCTTCGTTCCTTTTTAAGTGCGCGCTATAGTTTAAATTTAATGGAACGAACAACTTATGAAACAGTATTGTTACTCCGTTCGAGTAATGTTCCGGAAGAAACCCTTCTCCGCATTCGTAAGTTGTTGCAAGAATCCGATATGGTGAAATTTGCCATGGGAATTCCGGATGAAGAGAACATCTTGCTGAGCATGACTTACATGGAACAATTGATCATTGAATTAAGTCCATTGGAACTCGTCGAATGAGTCGTTATTGGAACATAGCAGTTTGGGAATACGATTTCTATGCGCCTCATTGGTTGTGGGGGTTGTTGCTAGTGCCAGTTATTTTTGGATTGCATTATTACCTCAACCGCCATCATGCTGGACATTTACGTTTTTCCCGCTCAGAAAGTGAACAACATGAAATGGGAACAGGCTGGGTGCGTTATTTCCGTTGGGGAATTATCGTGCTTCAAGGATTTGCTGTTTCGTGTATGATCGTTGCCTTGGCAAAGCCTTACCATTCGGAATACGATCCGCCAAAAATTGATTATAAAAACGGAATTGATATTATTTTGTCCATTGATGCTTCTGCATCGATGTTGGCGCAAGATTTTCAACCCAATCGATTGGAGGCAGCAAAAACAGTGGCGCAAAAATTTGTCGATAGTCGAAAAGGCGATCGTGTAGGATTGGTTGTTTACGAAGGTGAGGCGGTTACAGCTTGTCCGGCAACACTCGATTATGCTATGCTGAAAAAACAAATTGCCGACGTTCAGCCAGGTTATTTAGAACCAGGAACAGCTGTTGGAAATGGATTGGGAGTTGCTGTAACACGCTTGCGGAGTGATAGTTTGAAATCGAAAGTGATCATCTTATTGACAGACGGGAGCAATAATGCAGGAACAATTGAACCAATGGATGCTGCTCGTTTGGCAAAAGCGAAGAACTGCCGTGTTTATACCATTGGTGTTGGATCACAAGGATTGGCACCGACTCCTGTGATGACCCCTTTTGGAATTTCATACGAAAATTTAGAAGTAGAAATCGATGAGTCGACCTTAAAAGCAATTGCCGATGAGACAGGTGGAAAGTATTTTCGAGCAACAGATGAACAGAGTTTGAGTACCATTTATGCTGAGATTGACAAACTCGAAAAACGCAAAATGGAAGACCTGCATTTTGGAGCAGAGCCACCCGTTACGATTTTACCTTTCTTGATGTGGGCCATTTTCGCACTCATGACAGCTTGGGTTGTTAACAGCATTAAATTCAAATTGGATGACTAAACAATTCAGTGAAGCATTCCGAAAATTGGTCCTCTGGACGTTGATTGCTGAAGTCATTCTGTGGGCGATTACAGGATTGGTCTATGTTGCCATGCGATCGGCTGGATTACAATTTTTAAATCCTGCTTTGTATTGGATGCTGTTGTTTATTCCAATTGTATTGTTCGTTTACCTGAAACGCTGGCAATGGAAAAGTGAATTGTATGAAAACTACCGTGGCATGGGCAAAACCCGCATGTTATGGGTAAAATTTAACCCCGTTCGCTATTTTTTACAGTATTTTTTCTTGCGAAATATCTTGTTCTTTCTCATTGTGACTTTGGTGCAGCCAGTTATGGGAGACAGTAAGGTAAAAGGCTCAAAACGCATCTTAGATTTAGTGATTTGCCTCGATGTTTCATCTTCCATGAATACGGAGGACATGGGCGAAAAAACATCGCGACTCACCGTAGCCAAACGCGGCATTACCCAGATCATTAATAACTTGAAAGGCGAACGAATTTCTGTCGTTATTTTTGCGAACCAAGCCTATACACAACTTCCATTGACAATGGATTACGGTGCAGCGAAATTGTTCATTCAAGAAATTGAAACGAATCTTATTTCCGATCAAGGAACCAACATGGGAGCAGCATTGGAAATGGCACAAGTACAATTCATGGATAGCGAATCGGGTCATGCGGTTTTAATCATAACAGATGGCGAAGATCATGAACAAGCGTGGCGCGATCAAGTAAATAAGTTGGTTGATAAAGGTGTTGAACTCAGCTATTTTGGCATTGGAACCGAACAAGGTGGCTTGATTCCAATTGATCCGTATGATCCAGAAGCGGGCGTTAAACGCGATGGAGGAAGTGCAGTTGTATCACGCCTGGATGTTGCAGGATTACAACGAATGGCAGCAACTTCTGGTAGCGCACTCAATTTCGCTAATTCAGCTTATCCAGATATGTCGGCAGTTGTAGCAGATTTATCAGCAGTTAAAAGCAAGACAGTCAACAATATGGAGTTCACCGTTCAGCGCAATTATTATCAAATTCCATTATTAATAGCCTGTTGTTGTTTTCTAGGGTATCTTTTTGTTCCATTTTTCGTAAACCGTTCCCGATCATGAAGTGTTTAATTGTACTAGGAATCCTTTTTTCCCTATTGACCGCAACGTCAGCTTGGGCACAACCATGGCGTGATTCATTGAACCATGCACGAAGTTTGTATCAGAAAGGGAATTACAAAGAAGCGTTAAAGTATTATAAATCCGCTGATAGATTAGCTCCAAATGATGTAGATTTGTCGGAGGAAAAAGGGCAATCTGCATACCGTGCGGGAGATTACAAGGCAGCTGAAGAAGCATTTCATACAGCAGCAAGCCGACAAACCGATCAAAAACGGAAAAGTTCGGCTTACAACAACCTTGGTAATGCGCGCATGAAACAAAAAGATTATGGTGGGGCAGAAGAAGCGTTCAAAGAATCACTTCGGCTAAATCCTTCCAATGAAAAAGCCCGTCAACGTTTAGCGGAAGTGAAGCGTTTGAAAAAGGAACAAGAAGAAAAAGAAAAGGAACAACAACAAAAAGGAGAAGATAATCAGGAGCAAAACGAGGGTGGAGATCAACCAAAAGACGAGCAGAAAAAACCGTCCGATGGTCAAGGTCAACAGAAAAAAAACAGCTCCTCACAAAAACCAGGTGAATCGAATAAAAGCGAGAGCCAACAACAACAACAAAGTAGCTCAAGTAATGGGCAAAAGTTAGCAGATAAACAAACCGAGCGAAAACTCGATGAATTGATGCGACAAGAAATGGATGCGAAGAAACGATTGGATGGTTCAAAAGGAAAATCAAATGGTGCAAAGGCAAAGAAAGATTGGTAATGTTCTGCTCGTATTAGCGATTGTGTTCCCCGTATTTGGGAACTATATTCTTGCGCAGAAACCAATGGTTTCTTTGGTTGTGAGCGATAAAAAAGTTGCGCCAGACGAGTCTGTTACCATAACTGTTACCACCAATTTAAATGGAACGGTAAAGGTTGACTATCCGCTTGATTTTGCAGTTGATAATGGCGTAATGCACGGCATGGAACAAAAAATGGATCCATCAACGGGGAAAATCAAAACCTATTATTACATGAATGAAAACGGTTCGTTCCGAAAAGCTGGAACGTATACGTTTTTCGCCATCGTTCGCTACAAAGGAACCAATTACAAATCCAATAAAATTACCGTAACCGTTTCGGAAGAAGAAGAAAACAATGATGATAACCTCGGTTACAATTCCAAAGATCCAATTTTCGGAGTCATCATTGCCAAAAAGACCAGCGTTTATGAAGGCGAATCAGTCTTGCTAAAAGCACAAGTTTTCTCGCGCTATGCCATCTACTTTTTGGAAGCATACAAGCCATTCGAAGCAGATAAAAATGCAGAAAAGCATGTTTTTCAAAACCAAAAACAGAACGTTGAAGAGACGAAATACAATGGAAAATCCGTATTGACCTTTGATTACGGAAAACAATTGTTGTTCCCCATTTCAACTGGAAAATGCAAGATCAAACCCTTCGAAATGGCACTGCGTTGTCACACTTCATTCTTCGATAAAACCGTTACGTTCAAATCATCTTCTGCGGTTATCAATGTAAAACCCTTACCAGATGGTGCGCCCACGACCTTTATTGGCGGTGTTGGAAAGTTTGAATTGGCTCAATTATTGGGAAAAACGGATCTCAAACAAGGTGATATTTTCACGTTAACCTTGGTTGTAGAAGGCTTGGGGAATTTACACAATATCAATGCGCCCATCCTCACCTTGCCAAAAGGATGCAGCGTTTACGGCGATCCAGAGCGCAAAGAAGACTATCATTATACCGAAGAAGGCGTTGAAGGAACGATGACCTTTTTGTACAACATTCAGGTTGGAAGCAGCGGAACTGTGCAATTCGATCAACAAGCGATTTCGTATTTCGATCCAGAATTGGAAAAGTACATCACTGTTCGTGCGCCTGCATTTGCTTTAACAGTAGCAAAAAACGCAGCTTACCAACCCATTGTTGATAGCTCCAAATCACAATTACCACAACGCGACTTAAGCATTAAACAAGGACTCAAGGCGACAGAAACAGATTCAGATATTGGAACAGCGACCTTAATTGTAAGCATAGCCACACCGATTTGTCTATTTGGCTTATTGCTCTTTTTATTCCTTGGAAAACGCAAAAAACGCGAAGAAAACGCACCAATTCCTGTCGATCGCAATCAGGTGAAAATCCCTGTTTCGGAGCAACAACAGCAACAAGATTATTGGAAAATGGCTCTCGAAACACTAGATGAAAAAAGTCACTTTGCCATTGCGCTTCCAAAAGCGATTATTCAACACTTAGAAAAACACTTCAAACAAGAAAGTCTTACCCGCGAAAAAGCCTTGCAATTAGTGGCTGAAAAAGATGCGGATACTGCACGTTCATTGCGCGAGATCATTGAAACCTGCGACCATTTCCGTTATGGTTTTGGCGGAACAGATTTGGATACAGTTGCGCTCGTTGGGCAGACGAAGGTGTTGTTGAAGATGGGGTAGATTGTTCGCGAGTTGATTGTTAGTTTTTAATGCCTAATCTTTATCAAGAATAAAAGTTTTAGCGAACTGAATTGATTTCAACTATTATGTTTATTATTGATGTAACAGTTAGGCGAAACATTGATCACATTCACAAAAAATCAAGATTTATTATTCGGAAAATGGATGAATTGAGTTACTGGAGTTTATTTGGTAATGATCGGTTGTGTGTGATTGGTGGGTTCATATATTGTTAAGTTAGTTGCCATTTATGAGAGAGACATTATTTAAAATATTACTCTTACTATTTGTGTCCACAAATCTTTATGGTCATAATGACTCCTTGTCAAAAAAAACATCAATTGTAACGATTGTTTCAAAAGAGAACTATCAATTGTCGGACAAACTTTCTAATAAACAAATTGAGAGTGATTTAAAGAAGGCTGAAAATCAATTTGATTATAAAATTTGGCTTCCAACATTTACTGCATTAATTGTTTTGCTAATTACAAACTTAGTGACGCTTTATAAAATCAGGAAAGACACAAGTGAAAGTATTAAAAAGGACATTATAACAACCAAAATAAAAATTGAACGAGAAAGACTTGAAAAATTTTATGATCCAATTTTCACAACACTTAAAAGTAATGAATCTATATTTAATGCATATGGACCTAGTACATTTCCAAATGACAGTGGAGTTTTAGAAACAGAAGCCTCTCAAGTTTGGAAACAACTTGTAGAAAATGTTATCCTACCAAATAATCAGAAAATTAAAATTGTGATTCAACAATTTTCTCATTTGAAAAACGAAAACGACAATATGGATTTCTATTTGGAATACTTGGTTCATTTAGAATCATATCAACACTTCGTTAAATCACCGAATACTATTCATAAAGCTTTCAAATACCCATCTCACTTCATTAACAATGTAGAGATTAATAGAAATGAAATAATAAAAAGATTACAAGAAACTGAAAAAAAACTTCTTATATAATATGGGTGCAAAATTTATGGCAAATACTATACAAGGTTCAAATGGTATAAGTAATTTGACAGTAAAAAATGATACAGAATTTAGCTTTGATTATGAACCAACCGAAGGTGGGACAAGACATTACAAAGTCTACGCTCCAACTAGAGATGACTACGAAGTAAATACCGCGGTAATTGATAAAGCAATAACTAATGGATATGACTTAATAGTTTTTGACCATTGGATTTTTGCAACAAGTTCAGGCAAGGATTACTCAAAAATGCAAGGACTTCCAGTTTATTCTGTTCCCGATTTTATCAAAGCAATAAAAACAAGAGACAAGTTAGACAATGAATAAGAATCTTATTGTTGATTTTCTAAAGGAATGTATTAACAAAGACTACATATTGAATTGCTTTATTTTTGGCTCTTTAGCAAAAGGAAAAGAGACTCCGAATGATTGTGACTTATTTGTAGTTACTAACCAGATACCTCATAATAAAGAATGGAGACAGGTTCTAACCGAGTTAGAGCAACTTCAAGAAAGGTTTGAATTAAAATTTGCCCTAAAGCTAAATATTACAATTAATACAGAAAAAGAATTTTCAGAATATTCACCTTTTAAAGAACGAATTTTAAATAGACAAAGAATTAATATAAATTAAATGGCAACTATCTTTGGTCTGGCAAGATGGCATTTTAAATGATTCTATGAAACATTTGCACATGTCTCAATTTTAGGAATTCGATTTAATTTTTGTTGCCCCACGCCTTTGCAAAGTGTTTAGCCGTTAATAACTACCCTATGGAATACATATCTATTGACAACATATTAGACAGTGAAGAGGTAAAACGCTTCCTGAAAAAGTTGTTTCCAGAACTGCGTGTTTTCTATTATGATTTTAATCATGAGCCACCTGCTGACATGGACTTGGATAACGGCGACGCTATTTTTTTCAACTACTCCATCAACAACGACCGAAGTGAATTTAAAGTTGATTTAAGTATCTATCGGACACCTGTAGTCGACGAAGAACAACGAGCTTTATACATTGCACAAAAAATTTCGGACCATTTCTCAATTCAAACATTGGTGGCTATTTCAGATCCAATTCATGAAGACCCTTACCTTAACATTGTTTTTAAAAACAGCAAAACCTACTTAGTTGACGATTCATTAGTTGATTGGACTGGGGAAACGAATGGACATTTACAATTTATAATGGAGCACAAATTGAAAGACATTTTGTTTGACAAAAAGGCTCAAATAATAATAGAAACTGTCCATTAACAACACTTCGCTAAAAGTGGAACATGCATAACTGCAAAAAACCTTTGACACTGAGTATACATTATTTTACATTTGTGGGTTGGTTATCTGAAAGCCCTTTCTTTGTCAAGCGACTCAACGTTATTCCCAACTCCTAACAATGAAATTTTCGGGTTTAAGGAATTCGAAAAGATTAAAATTTTAGCTACGATTTAAGTTTATTATAAATGGAATTCATCTATTTTACTGAAAGATCAAAAACGAATCGAATTAAAGATTATGGTATTGAATTGGAAAAAAATTACAGAGGTCATGGAATTCTTATTTATCCTTTAGTAAACATTAAATTCAGAGCCCATAGTATAGAATTTGAAGAGGAAGAAGAAAAACTAAACTCAATTTTATCAATTGATGAAACCTGGGAAAAAATTGCTGCTTTGGGATTAAGGCAACAATTGAAAAAAGTTAGAGGATTTATATTCGAATTACCAAACGAAAATTGGCCTATAGAAGTTCATGTTGACATAGATAGTAAGATTGCATTAAATTTCGCAACTAAATTTAATACAATAGACCAAAGTTTAGTCAGTTATTATAATGGATTAGATTTCTTAGATATAATAAACAATAGTGAGTTTCCAAAATATGTTATGGAAACTTCTTTTAAAGTAAATTCTGAAGAGGGACTAAAAACTTTTATTCAATGTTTTATAGATTCAGGTGGTGGAATTTGGGGCGCACAAAGTTTTGATTGTTTCTTGTCTAAGAATATTGATAAGAGTGCTATAATAAGAACTATTGACTATTAATCTCCTCCAACCATTCCGCATTTTCTCCTCGACTATAATTACCTTCGTCCAATGAAGTCACATACGCATTATCCCTTATGACCGATTTATCACAAGCAGAAAATCAAATTCAATACTTTCAGAAAGTTTTTATACTCCGATTTCCTCGTCTTCACCAATCACCAAACTAGTATCGGTCTGCTAGAAAGAGATCTTGAAAATGGATGAACATAATGCGAAAAATTAACGAACTTAGCCTTGGCTGATTCGAGGTGGAAAAAATAAATGAATTTTTCCTCGTACACTTGTCTACCTTCGCCTTGGCGGGCAAGCGTGGCTGAACAATTAGTTTAAATCATAATTGACTTTAAGATTCGAAAAATTGAAATAGGTAAAATGGAGTTCTCAAATCAAACCGCTGATAGTGCATTACAAAATGTCCAGTGCGGGAATCGTGTTTTTGTTCAAGGTAGCGCCGCTACTCCTACTGTACTTTTAAATGCACTTTTTAAAAGAAAAGAAGAAATTAATAACGTTGAGTTAGTAAGCATTACTACATTGGGGGATAATATCTTTAATCAAGAAGCATTGGGGAATAGCTTTTTCGTCAATTCACTTTTTGTTTCAAAAAATGTAAGAGATGCAGTAAATAGCGAACATGGTGATTATGTACCCGTATTTTTAAGTGAAATACATTTGCTATTTCAAAAAAATATTCTGCCCATTGATGTTGCGCTCATTCATGTATCTCCTCCCGACAAACACGGCTTTTGTTCATTAGGAACATCTGTTGATATTTCCCGTTCAGCAATAAAAAATGCGAAACATGTAATTGCACAAGTTAATACGCAAATGCCTCGAACGCATGGTGATGGAATTATTCACATGAGTGAAATTAATTCGATCGTTGAAGTGAATGAACCATTGTTTGAAGTGAACTACCAGAGTAAAATAGATGAAACATCGCTCATAATTGGTAAATATTGTGCCGAATTAATTGAAGATGGCTCTACACTGCAAATGGGAATTGGTGCTATACCTGATTCAGTACTTTCGTGTTTGCATAATCATAAAGATTTAGGAGTTCATACCGAAATGTTTTCCGATGGCGTTATACACTTAGTCGAAAAAGGAATTATCAACAATAAATACAAAGTAAAACATCGGGGGAAAATCATAACCGGCTTTATTATCGGAACAAAAAAACTGTACGACTTTGTAGATGATAATCCGCAGGTAGCTTTTTTAGATATAAGTTATGTTAATGATACGGACGTAATTAGAGCAAACCCTAAGGTTGTTGCAATAAACTCAGCTATTGAAATTGACATTACTGGACAGGTATGTTCTGATTCTATTGGCACCTATCAATATTCGGGTGTTGGTGGACAAATGGATTTTATAAGAGGGGCTGCTTTGTCTGAAGGTGGTAAGCCAATCATTGCGCTTAAGTCGACGACGAAAGAAGGGTACTCTAAAATAGTTCCATTTTTGAAAGAAGGAGCTGGAGTAGTAACTACGAGAGCACATGTGCATTATGTTGTAACTGAGTATGGAGTGGCTTATTTATTCGGAAAAAATTTACGGCAACGGGCAATGGCCTTGCTAAATATAGCACACCCAATTCACAGAGAATGGTTAGAGAAAGAGATCATTAAGCGATTTGGAAAGTAAGCAGACCCTAAGTATTTCTTAAACACATCAACTCCTCAATTTCCTCATCCAATAGTTTCGTATTGAAAGCTTGTCCAATTATTTAGGTCTAGAATGCTATTTGATATTGCCTAGTGATTATCCTGAAGGCCAAGTTTCACCGTGTATACATCGCGCACCAATCGAAAAAACGGGAGAAACGAGGTTGATGCTGATTTGTTGAAAGCACTGAAAGTATATGATGAAAGATCGTCGAAATTCTAACAGGAATTCATAATTTTTTTTGCGCTAGAAATGTTGAAAAACAAGCGCATCAAGCCTAAGTTGATTTCTTTCTTAATAGAAAAAAATGTGAAAAAAATAATTTTTGCGACCGATCATAAATGGGCAAAAAAAGAGGGAGGCTTACCACGTCCTCCCTCAAACTAACACACCTATGACCCGATTAGATCCTATTTTTAAAAGTCAAATAGTTTACTACCTGACGAATACCAAATGTACAATACTTTATTTAAGTTAAACAAGCGAGTTAACCGATTGCTTGTAAAAGAGTATAAGTTGTCACGAATTTGGTATAAGTTGTTTTAAAATCAGATAAGTTTTAGCAGAATAATCGATTTATATCTTACTAGTTGGTTACCTAAAAATCTACTCGGAATAGCAACAATCCATAGATAAACAGTAAATTTGCACCCAATTCATAAATGCAGTGCAATGTCGATAGGTAAGAAAGTGAAAATTTACATGGATTTCACGAAGTTTCGTTTATCCGCACTGGTTATTCTTTCCGCACTTTCTGGGTACTTATTTGTTGGTGGTAAAGATGGTCTCCAAATTACATGGTTATGTGTAGGGGGATTTTTAGTTACTGCTGCTTCCAATGGTTCTAATCAGATCTGGGAGCGCGAATTAGATATTCTGATGCAACGAACAGGAAAACGTCCGCTACCAACAAAAACAATGGGAATGACAGAAGCACTTTTAATTGTTTCCGTGTTTTTACTTGCTGGACTTTGGATGCTCTATCAATTGAATTTGAGTTCCATGTTATTGGGTTTGGCAGCTTATGTTTCGTATGTCTTTATTTATACACCCATGAAACGCGTTTCACCATGGGCAGTATTTGTTGGTGCTTTCCCAGGAGCAATTCCGCCAATGTTGGGTGCAGTTGCTGTGACAAATGAATTTGGATTGATTCCAGGCGTATTATTTTTTGTTCAATTTGTTTGGCAATTCCCACATTTCTGGGCAATCGCTTGGGTTGTATACGATGATTATAAATTGGGTGGATTTTCGTTATTGCCTTCTAAATCGGGAAGATCAAAGAGTTCAGCCTATCAAATTGCGGCCTATTCATTGGCATTGATTCCCTTTTCATTGTTACCGTGGTTAATGGGATGGACATCTTATTGGACATTTATTATAGCAGGAGTTTGTTCGATTTATTTCTTTTTCCTGTCCTATAAATTACTGATGACATGTGATACGAAAGATGCGCGAAAACTCATGTTCGCCTCCTTTATCATATTACCCATTTTACAATTTTTATATGTGTTTGATCGCATTCCTGATACCATCAAAGAAGAGATTGGTAAGGTTGCATCGCTACATTAAGTATTCATAAATCAAATAATAAGTTCTATGAGAAAGGATTTTGATGACGAACTAACCACCGAACAACGGGAGAAAATGAAGAAAAATCTCGTTTACATTGGGATTTTTAGTGTCATAATGCTATTTGCTGGGTTGACATCTGGCTATATTGTTTCCATGGGTGATTCCTTCTGGGTGAAATACAATTTTCCACCAGCATTTTGGATCAGTACCGTTTTCTTGGGAGTGAGTAGTATCGTCTTAACCGTTGGAATTCGGTTGGCACGAAAAGGATATGGCAAAGAACTAGAGCAGAACGAAGATGGCACCAAGGTGACAGCTGATCAAGCTGAAAAACCAACAAGTAAAGGCAATCCGAAAGCAGCAAAGATTGGTGTTACGGTAACCCTGATACTAGGTCTTGGCTTTGCATGGTTTCAATACCAAGGTTATGGCGAATTAGTTGATCGCGGTGCCTATTTTAGTTTTTCTAAAATCATCGTTACAGACGGTAGATACGGCGATTATTACCAACTCAAAGTAGATGGTAAGTACATGGAAGTGGATGGAAGTGATTACTTACTTGCAGGGAAGAAAATGAGCACAAAAGAAAAGGCAGCTGTAGGAGCTTTTGCTGATCAATTGTGTTTCATCGATAAAAAAATGCCAGCAAGCATTCAACAGTATGGAAAGTACACCTTGTTGTATAAAAACGAAGAAGTGAGTTATAAAAATGGAAAATTCTATGTTTCCGATACGACTGAACTACTTTTTACTGATCTCAATCGAATGGCAGAGTTTGCTGTTCATCTTAGAGACGGAAGAGGCGACTTCTTTCTAACAGGAGAATTTGGCAAAGACTTCCACTTATTTTACAAAGGAAAAGAATTGCAGTATAAAGAACGTTCTTTGTATTACAACGGAATCAAATTGAGTCCTCCGATGCAATTAAAGTTAAATGAAGCTGCAGATTCTGCCACACAATATTTATACATCATTACATTCCTACATTTGTTGCATGTTATTTTCACATTATTTTACATGCTCAGAATGTCAATTCGCTCATTTACAGTAGGATTGGACAGGCACGATTATCTTGGTATACGGACGGGTGCAATTTTCTGGCACTTTTTGGGTGTATTATGGGTCTATTTGTTGCTTTTTTTGCTTTTTATTCATTAAACTTGCACAAAAATTTTTAAAATGGCAGGACACGCTACAACACACGTCGACTCTGGCTCCCTTTGGGGAGGAAAGGTTTCTCCGTTTAGTGCTAGCTACGGAAAGTTGATGATGTGGTTTTTCCTTGTTTCGGATGCGTTGACATTCGGGGGATTGTTGATCGCATACGGATACACACGTCACACAACTGATAGTGCATGGCCGATTGGTGAAGAAACGTTTGATTCATTGCCGATATTAGGTCATGGTTATCCATTGATCTATGTTGCTTTGATGACATTTATCCTTATCGTTTCATCTGTAACCATGGTATTAGCTGTTGAGGCTGGTCACCGAATGGATAAAAGAGGAGTTGTAAAATGGATGTTTGCTACCATTATTGGTGGTTTTTTCTTTGTTGGCTCCCAAGCTTGGGAATGGACTCACTTTATCCACGGATCACATTTCGGGAATGTTGAATTAGCAAATGGCGATCGTGCAATCGTGAAAGGTCACTTCGGTGATTTCGAAAGCTTCACGGTGGTTGAGGCTGGTTCACACCATAAAAAAGGTGAAGTGATCAAAGAAACACCAGATGAGTTGTTTCACCATTTCCGCACAGCTGTGATGAATGGTCAAGTAGAGGATAATAAAATTACCCTTCACGATGGTTCAGTTGCAACTTGGAAACGTCATGCTGATGAGCACTTGAAATTGATCATCAAAACGGATGGTACTGGAAAAGCCTATAAAACCCGTAAAGTTATTGAAGGTAAAGAAGCTGAAAAAGCATACTGGGGAGCAATCAACAGTGGTGAAAAAGGACGCATTATCTATGGTGCTGATTTGAATTCAAACGAATACGGTCCGTCTCAATATGGACAATTCTTCTTCTTTATTACAGGTTTCCACGGTTTCCACGTATTCTCAGGAGTTATCATTAATATATTGATCTTCTTAGGTGTTTCACGTGGTAAATACCACAAAAGAGGACACTACGAAATGGTTGAAAAGGCTGGTTTGTACTGGCACTTTGTCGATTTAGTTTGGGTATTCGTGTTTACCTTCTTTTACTTAGTTTAATTCTTTTTACAGATATCCTACATTATGGAAAGAGATGACATTATTGAATATTCGTTAGATACACATCACAGCGAAGAACAAGGAAAAAAAATTCGTCGTAAAATTTGGGTAGTTACAGCTATTCTTACGATGATAACCATTATTGAAGTTGCAATTGGTGCTACGGTGCATCAAGACAGTTCATCTTGGTGGATCGTGAAATTGTTGTTCATTGGACTTACAATTTTGAAAGCAGGTTACATTGTATTAACATTTATGCACTTAGGTGATGAGCGTAAAGTATTGAAATACTTAATTCTTGTTCCCTATGCAATTTTTATAATCTATTTAATATTTATCTCATTGTATGAAGCTCTTGCTGTGAATGCTGCAGGAACTCTATATGGAGGGTAAACAATAACATTTTAGCTAATGGCTAATTCAAGTAAGAAGGCCGGTCTGTCAAGAATAGTATTTCCAACATTACTATTATTTGGGCCGGCTCTTTTTTTGATCTTTATTTCAACCCGTGGCTGTGAGCATAAGTTCAAAGCACTGGATGATTACGGAAAAATTTCAGCGTATGCTTTCTCTGATTTACAAGGAAAGAACTATACTGACCAATCATTCCGCAATAAAATTGTCATTTTCACAACTATTCAAGCTACTTGCCCTGATGGTTGCGCCATTGATACGTGGCAAATTGATCAACAGATTTACCAGCATTTGCGTTTGAACAAGAAAAAATTGGGACATGTGAAACTCATTTCTTTCGTAACGGATGGAAAAGGAAATCCATCTGATCGCTTAAATGATGTTGCATCAATGCTCCGTGATAATGTACAAGGGTATGATCCTTCTATCTGGATTTTAGCAAAAGGTGATTCGCGAAGTATTTATAACATGAGTCACAATGGCAAATCATTGCTGCAAAAAGGACCAACATATTTTGGTGGAGAAGCCTATCAAGAATTGCTCTTGTTGGTAGATAAACGCAATCATTTACGCATGGTTCTTTCAGGTAAAACCGAAAGTATGGTACGTACAATGAAACAACATTTAGCATTGTTGGAGAAACAATACGATATCGAAAAAGCTCGAAAGAAACGATGAAATACTGCGTTCCCCTTATTGTATTGTTCATTTTGATTAGTGTTAGTTGTGAAACTACTCCAGAAATAAAACAGCGTGCTTTACCTTTTGCAGGCAATTTTAATGTGGTCATTTCTGAGACAAATGGTGTGCAATCCATCGATTCTGTTTACCCAACTATTCCTGCTTTTCAATACCTCAATCAAGATTCTGTAATGATCAAATCAAAACAGATGAAAGGTAAAGTTTGGATTGCTAATTTCTTTTTCTCCAACTGTCCTTCTATTTGTCCACCCATGACGTCGCAGATGAAACGGTTGAATATTTTGACAAATGACATCAATCAATACCTTCAATTTATGTCGTTTAGTATTGATCCTTCGCGGGACAATCCAACGCGATTGCGGGAATACATCAAAGAGAACGGAATTCAAACTAAAAACTGGTATTTCTTTACTGGAAATGAAGCAAAAACGCACCGATTGGGGGTGGATAATTTTCTAGTTCACGCTGCTTCCGATGCGGTTGCTCCTGGTGGTTTTGCACATTCAGATGGTTTAGTACTGGTAGACCGCGAAGGGTATGTGAGGGGAATATATCATGGAACCATTACGGAAGAGGTGGATCAATTGAACAAAGATGTTCGCAAATTGTTAACGATAGAATATGGAATCGACTGCAAAAAAAAGTAAGAATTTAAGAAAGCTGATTGTTGTGCTTTCAGTTGCAATACCACTCGTTGTAGCTGCTCTATTTGGTGTCAAAATTAAAGGAGTTGATTTTTCTTTTTTGCCACCATTCTATGCAGCAATTAATGGATTAACAGCTATTTTATTGGTATTAGCATTGATCTTTGTGAAGAAAAAAAAATTCAAATTACATGAAACGATCATTCGGATTTGTATTTTCCTTTCAGTGGTTTTCCTAGCGTGTTATGTTGCTTATCACATGACATCTGACTCTACCAAATATGGTGGGGAATACGGAGCAATTTATTATCCATTGTTGATTTCACACATTATTTTAAGTGTTGCGGTAGTTCCAATGGTGTTGTATGCATTTTTATTTGCGATCGAAAAGCAGTTTGATAAACACAAACGCTTAACGAGATTCACTTGGCCTATTTGGTTTTTTGTAGCGGTGAGTGGAGTGGTTGTATACTTGATGATTTCACCGTATTACGTTTGAGTTGGTTGCGAATAGACTTAACCACTTAGTACACATAGGAAACATAGAATTTGAGTTTCGTACTATTATCTTCCTTTCTTAAAACCCTCAACACTTCCTATTTCTGATTACTAACGATGAAAATAATTGCATCTGAACTAGAATTCACCTCATTCCTACCATTTGAATCGTGGTTATTCACAGTTTGTTGATTAAAAGTTAATTCAATTGGCGATCCTTCGCACCTCCTATCTGGTGTTTTATCCTTAATTTAGACCCATATTCCAGAGGTATGAGCAAACAAAAGCGCCATTTATTATCCTTGGAAACTTCGGTTGATTTTGAGCTGATTGGTATATGTTCCCATCACAGTGACTACAGATTGACATGGGGATTGAATCAAGGATTGCACTTACAACTTGCAAAGAGTGATGAATTGTTTGTCATTACCAATAAAAAGGGTCAAACAGTTTCAGAGCATTCCTATTATTTCTGGTATGACGAAGAAAACCAGATTGAGTTTTACCTGATAAAAAACAAGAATGAAGGTAAATTTCTAATTCCGGAAAAAAACCAGATTGACTATTTTTTATTTCTACGTGACAATGTAACGCTGGAAATGGAAGATGTGTTAGAAGAATTGAAAAAAATTAATAGTGTGATGGCAGCGTACCTATTCGAACCCGAAAGCTTGCCTTCAACAGAACAAATTATATTTTAAATGAAAAAAACGAAAATTGTTGCAACACTGGGGCCAGCCTCAACTACTGATAAAGAAGTATTGCGCCAGATGTTGGTGGAAGGTGTAAATGTTTGTCGACTCAATTGTTCTCATGGTTCGCATGAAGATCATAAACGCAACATTGATATGATCCGCGAATTGAACGAAGAAATGGGTTTTAATGTCGCGATATTGGCCGATTTACAAGGTCCAAAGATTCGAACGTACGAAATGGAAAACAACGGTGTGATGATGGAGAATGATTCCCTTGTTACCATTGTTACAGATAAAATTGTTGGGAATGCTGAACGTTTCGGAATCAGCTATCAACACATGCCACAAGATGTATCGCCAGGTGAACGCATTTTGTTGGACGATGGTAAATTGATGATGGAAATCATCTCTACAGATGGTATTTCAGAAATCAAAGCCAAAGTAATTCATGGGGGAATTTTGTCTTCTAAAAAAGGAGTCAATCTTCCTAACACGATTATTTCATTGCCATCATTGACTGAAAAAGACCGAATCGACCTTGATTTCGCCTTGCGTGAAGATGTTGATTGGATTGGTTTATCTTTTGTGCGTTCAGCGCGTGATATCATTGAATTAAAACACATCATTGCGCAACAACACCGCAAAGCCCGCGTAATTGCGAAGATTGAAAAACCTGAAGCTGTTGCCGATATCGAAGAAATCATTAAAGTCAGCGATGCACTTATGGTTGCTCGTGGTGATTTAGGTGTTGAAGTTCCATACCAAGAAGTGCCCTTGATTCAAAAAATGCTCATTCGTTTGGGACATCAATACGCGAAACCAATCATTGTGGCAACACAGATGATGGAAAGTATGATTACCAATATTTCTCCAACTCGTGCAGAAGTAAACGATGTTGCGAATGCCGTTTTAGATGGCGCTGATGCTGTCATGCTTTCAGGTGAAACGTCTGTTGGTAAATTCCCAGTGGAGGTCATCAAAACAATGGCAAACATTGTGAAGGAAATGGAAAAATTTGAAGGCATTTATAACAAAGAACAATTGCCTGAAAAATCGCAAGCGCGTTTCATTACCGATTCAATATGTTTCAATGCCTGTCGATTGGCGCAACGTGTAGAAGCTGATGGTATTATTACCATGTCTTATTCGGGTTATACCGCTTATAAAATTGCATCTCAACGACCAAATGCACCCATCTTCGTTTTCACTGGAAACAAAGAAATTTTGACACAATTGAACTTGGTTTGGGGCGTAAAAGCATATTATTATGATATGAAAGTGAGTACCGATCATACCATTGCAGACATCAAGTTTTTATTGAAAAAACAAGGTTTATTGAAGCAAGGAGATTTGGTGATCAACATCGCATCTATTCCAATTGAAGAAAATGGACGTTCAAACATGTTGAAATTGAGCCATGTAGAATAAAAACAATGCTATTCAAAGAAGGAGACTCGTATTAGTATGAGTCTCCTTTTTTAGTTTAATTATGTTTAGTCCTGCAAGAACGTTGCAAACTATCAGGTTATCACTTGGTCTTTGGTTATTTTTCCGGTTCGTACTTCTGTTGCTCAAACATGAAAACGAATTCTTCCAATTTTTTAATAAAACTTTCCAATTCAACGGGTTGTGCTTGAGGGAAGAGTCGATTTATTTGATCTATACCACTCTGAGCAGCAGCTTTTGCTTCAACCCGATTACCTGCTTCAAAGCTATTCGCCATTTTTTTCATGCACTGATTTGCTATTGCAATTGCGAGTATCTTTTTGTGATTTTTATCCAAGGTCATATCCAATAATCCAGTGGCTGTTGACCATTCAGGATAGATGGATTTCTCCACCGTCTTCGTTTTCTTCGTTTTTTCATCAATATAAGTCATCCGAGCAATGACAGGTTTTTTTTCAATCTCAGGCGAAGAATTAAGAATATCGAATTTCACCAACGCCATTTTTTGTAAGCTAGGAAACAGTTGATCTATGGCTACCGTAACTTTGCCATTCGAGACAATTTCATTGGAATATCCCATCAATTGTTTGTAGATTATTTGGTCATTGTAGATTATTTCTAGTTTCACATCATGTCCGATAGGAGAAATCATGCCATTTAATTCTTTCAAAAAGACCTGTTGGATTTGACTTGGATCTCCAGCCATTTGCATCAATCCACCACCAACGGAAGCTAGCTGAGAAAGCAATGCTTGATTAAAGTCTACCCCAACTCCAATGGCAGAAATCTGCAATCCTTTTTGTACGTATTCAGTTGCCTTGGCGATCGTTTGTTCAGGTGGAACAGAACAATAACCATCTGTGAGCAATATGAGTCGTGCAACAGCACTTGGTTTCTTAAGGCGAAGTAATTCACGTAAACCCAATTCCAACCCGTTGTAAATATTCGTTCCACCTGTTGGTTGAAGCGTTTTCACAATGGTAATCATCTTTTGTTTATCACTCATGGAAGTCATTGGAAATGCAATTTGAGCAGCGTCGTCAAAAACGACCAATCCGAATTGATCGGTGGGTTCAGCTGTATTAATCAATTCTAAGAGTGTATTTTTCACCATTTCTAATCGGTCACCATCTGCCATAGAACCAGAGATATCAACGACAAACATTAATTGCCTCACTCCAGTATATTTTTCAGCTTTCGTCCGCACTTTGAAACCAATTTCTACAACTGCTTCTTTCGACGAAGCGTTGAATTTATTGCCCCATTTTAGGAATAATTCAACATCCTCAGCGGGATCTGGATATTGGGTTTGTAAAAAACTTTCAATCTCATAATCAACCAAGTCTTTTGCCTTCGGAATGAACTGTTCAATGTGTTCCAAACGCGGATCAGGAAGGTAGTTGATGGTTTGTGATTCTTCGGCTATACCGTTTGCACGTGATAAATCAATCACTGCAGCGTCGTGTTGAAAGGTGAAGTCAACCAGGTATTTTGTTTTAATTGGGAGCATAAATAACACTTCTCCTTTTTCATTTGTGCGGCCTTTGTAGCAAATGGCTGACTTACTTGTTCGCACATAAACAGGTTCATTGGTAATGGGACTACCGCCTTTTAAAATCATTAAAGTCACCTTTGCATGTGAGGAACTTGGTTTTACGACCGTGGGTAATTTTTGTACCGTAAATCCATTGATCAGTTGTTCGGTAAACTCCTTTTTCTGGAATTGTACATGCATTGTTCTAAGAACGGATTTGTCTTCTAAATCCATGTATGTAAGCGAGTTGATTCCATCCACATCTACTTCATAGTCATTGTTGATCGGAACTTCAAAAATGGCCTCTCCTTTAGTATTGGATGTACCAATAAATTGTTTTTTAAGCTCAAAACACGTAAGCACTACTGGTATATTGGAAAATATAGTTCCTTTTCCATCTTCCAATAAAACACGAATAGTGGATTTAGTGACATCTTTTGAATATTGTGCCGTTTTGATGTTCTGTTGAACCTGTTCAAATTGGATTGTTCTTCGATCTGGAAGCAATCTGTTTTCACGTTCATAGTGTTCCAAATCATACGTGATGTGATCCGAGCCATTTCCCGTGCCATAATTTTCTACATACAAACAATTGTACATTTCGCCAATCGTACCCAACCAGATATTCCCATGATCGAAAACAACATCCAATGCTCCAACCGCATTCGTTGAGAATTTTAACTGTTCGAATGTTTCCTTTTCAATAAAGGTAACAGCCTTATTTGCAACTGGATGACCTTGATTGTCTGTGACTGATAAATGATATTGATACCTGTTTTGGGCGTTAAGCTGAATCAACAACAACGCAAATAGAGTTGTAACTACTGTTTTCATAAGTTTGGATTTAAGAGATAATTCCGTAATTAACAAATGAACAAAACGTTACAAATTTAGAAGGTTTATACAATAACAAAGCCGTGTTTTTTAATACAAAACACGGCTTAATTCGATTACTTTAAGATCTTATTTTATGGCAAAACGAGCCGCGATTGCAGCGCCAAAATACCCTTGTACATAAGGGAAAATATTTACTGAAGGACCACAATCTATGGCAACATTCAACGGGAATTCCTCAAAGGTATATTCCAAACCTAAAACGGCATCAAGACCTCCGTAAACACCATTATCATAGTATTTACCCTTGTATACATGTCCTTTATAATTATACCCATTATTGTAACCATAGTTCCAGAAACCAAGGTGACCGCCAACTCCCCAATACCATTCAAAACCACTTCCTAATTCGAAATTCTTTTCATACAATCCTTGGATAAAAAAGTCATACCGACCACCACCTAAGCGAAATTCACCAGCAGATGAACCGAAAAAATGTTTGATATTCAATGATCCGTAGTAGGGGTATCCTCCTTTTACTCCAATAGCAGTTTTGTATTGTTGACCAAAAGTTGTCATCAACATTCCTAGCACAAAGAGTCCAATTAATCCAGTTTTTTTCATGGGTGTGTTTTTTTCCAAAGATACCGTTTAATCTAACTTTCCAGCAAGTGTAAAGGCAACTCTTTTTGCAAAATTAACCGACCCATCAACCGAAAAAGCTTCTATTACGGCTAAGTAAACTCCGAGACCTGCTTTTGTGTCGTCATCATTCACACCATCCCAACTCAAGTTGCCTTGAATGCCCAATAATTCGTTTTTTTCGAGTTCACGAATCAGTCGTCCTTGGTCATCAAATATTTTCACAGTTGCAATCATGCCCGGTTGTGGCATCGTGTAAAAAAACTGCAATACATCCTCAAACCCATCATTGTCAGGTGAAAAAATAGCTTGAAGTGTTCCGAAATCTCCATTCACTCCACCAACTTGGTATTGCGAATTTTCGCCACCCGGTGTTCCAAAACCAATTGTTTCCGCCGCTGAATGCCAATTTCCAGCATACGATGAAAGACCAGCTGGATCAATGCGCTCCAATGTTTTGTTTTCAGTATCATCAATCAACGATAAGTGCCAATCGGAGGTATACGAGACTTTATCCAATACTACTGAATTGTAAATCAAATAAATAGTGGTAGAATCGTTGTTCAACGAAGGAAGTGTCATTTGATAAAAAGTGCCCGTTACAGCAGCTGAAAATTGTTCTTTTTGAAATACACTATCTGCAGTAAGCACCACATAATCACCTGGCATCAATACATAATTGGAGGTAATCGTCTTGATATTGGAAATCGTATCGTTGTCGAAACTAGCGATGCTGTAATCCTTTAAATCCAATACTTTTGAAGAGCGATTGTACAATTCAATAAAGTCGGTACCACCTGTTCCTGGATCAAACAATAGTTCATTGATGACTAAATCACCTGGAACGGGAAGATCAGCTAAGGCAAATTGACCCGATACATTTGTTGAATTTAACCAGCAATCAGCAACAGGAGCAAGGGTGAAATCATACAATTGACTTGCCGTTATGTTTTCATTGAATGTAATGGTCATTCCTGAAACGTAATTGGAAAGAATGCTGTAATTCGCAATGGTCAACGTAGGATTTACAGTAAACAAACTGTTGGCAAGTGATGTAGAATCCATTCCTTCTGAAAAAGTCAATTCCAATAAATTGGGAGCAGTTGCAATAGTATTCACAAGAGTTGGAATTTGAGTATCTGCAGTAAGATCCTGCACACTATTTTGAGCGCCGGGTGTTCCTCCAATAATCCAATTACTGGCTGTCCAATTCGATTGATCGGAACACGGATCTAATGGATTAATCAACTCTAAGGTGTAACCTCCATCTTGTTTCACAGGATCGTTGTACCATTCATCGGTGTACATCACTTTATCGATCACGATCAATCCTGTATCTTTCAATACAAGATCGTCTCCAGCATTATTTAAACTGGGGAAACTTGTCACCGCAAAACCAGTAGGGTAGGAAACAAGTGAGGCTGTTGCACACAAAATTTTATATTCTCCAGGAGAAATCCAACCACTAGTAATGGTTCCATCTGCTGATGCATCACCTATTTTCCAGCCTGTTAGATCGAAATATTTGGTGCTTCGATTGTAAATCTCTACAAATTCAACTTCTGGAAGTCCAACAGCAGGTGTTGGGTCACACATCAATTCAGTGATAATTAGATCGCCTGGAAGTGCTATTTCATTGACTAAATAGGAAAAGTTGCCTGTCAAGTTGGTAGCTGTATTTCCCGCTAAATCATCCGCAGAAGCAACAGTTAACTGATACGTTTGACCATTTTGCAAACTTCCTGAAAGTGTCAAATGAACCAACGCGTTATTCGATCCATCAATAGCTGCACTTTGAACAGTAACAGCAGGATTGAGCACATAATTGTTGGCAGTAACAACAGCTGATCCTGTGATTGCTTCATCAAACAACACATCTACTTGGTTCACTGAAATGGCAGTTGCGCTCAATAAATTGGGTGCTTGTGTATCAAAAATTTCAGCCCCAACATAGATATTATCGAAGAAAAACTTATTCGCGTTACTCACAGTATACGTTCCTAAAACACCGAAATGTGTTCCCAATAGGTTGGTTGCATCTGTTCCTGATCCTTGCAAAGCAAAATTAATCCCACCAATTGGATCGACATACAAGGACCATAATCCAGCATTGCTGCGTACAACACGAATGCCAACGGTAAATGAATTGGCAATTTGAGCGCTTGTTCCAGCACAGATTTCTGTTGAAATACCACCAACGGATTTAACTAAACGCATCGCATCCAATGAACCTGCTTCACCTAATTGAATGAAAAATCCATCGGGGTTTGTCGATAGATCAGCCGAAGAAGAAGTGAGGTAAATGCGACCAAAATTGCTGGAAGAAGGTGAAAAAGATTGTTTCACCCAAATGCGCCATTCTTGACCATCGAGAGTGCTTAATCCATGAGGTGTCGACAAGTAAGAAGTCGCTGCAATTGTATTGTTAATTTGCAATTCATTCCCTGCATTGACAATAAAATCAGCTGGTGATCCGCTCCAAACGGGATTTGTTGTGAAGTCACCATCAGTGAAATCGTCCGTTAATTGTGACCAAGAATGTACTGCAATGGAAAGTAGCAGTAATAGAAAACCCGTTTTCATACCTTTTTCTGTAGGGAATAAAGATAAAAAAACGGGTTGGATTACGTTACAACCTGAGTTCGATTATTAAA
Organism: Fluviicola sp.; assembly: GCA_043721195.1. Classification (GTDB taxonomy): domain Bacteria; phylum Bacteroidota; class Bacteroidia; order Flavobacteriales_D; family Crocinitomicaceae; genus Fluviicola. The sequence goes on from JAYSRF010000246.1 coordinate 27,297, forward strand.
ACAAAGTCAAAATTAATTAAGTGATTTGGTTGCAAGGCTGATTTTATAAGGGATCCACTGCGGATCACGATAAAATCTAACGAAGAAAACAAGTTGCTTAATTAACTCCATAAAAATGTTTTCACCTATAAACAGCAATTTACTTCCCTTTTTCGCATCGAAATATCTTGATATTCCGAATTGAAAAATGTCGTACCTCACTATTTATAGCTGTTTTGACAAAGTTTGAATAATCTAAATCAGGTTTAAATTAATTTTTAGAAGGCAATTTACCTTCTGGAATTGCTTGATTGATCAATTTGGTAATGCCTTTCAAGTATTGTTTTTCATCGGAAGAACAGAATGAAATAGCCATTCCTGAAGATCCAGCACGACCTGTACGACCAATTCGGTGTACATACGTTTCTGCTACTTCAGGTAATTCAAAATTGATTACATGGCTCAATTGATCTACATCGATTCCGCGAGAAGCGATATCTGTAGCGATCAAAAATCTGATTTCGCGGTTTTTAAATCCTTTCAACGCGCGTTCACGTGCATTTTGCGATTTATTTCCGTGAATGGCTTCAGAGCGAATGCCGAATTTATTTAATTCACGTGCTACACGATCTGCACCGTGTTTTGTGCGTGTAAAAACCAATCCGTGTTCGATATTCTTCGCCTCAATTACTTTTTTCAACAACGAACGTTTTTCCTCCTTTTCAACATAATAAACCGATTGACTTACCAATTCAGCTGTTGAAGAAATAGGAGTTACTTGCACATTTGCAGGATCAAACAACAACGTTCCAGCCAACACTTTAATTTCCGGAGAAACCGTTGCAGAGAAGAAAATGGTTTGTTTGTTCTTAGGCAATTTCGCCAATACTTTTTTGATGTCGTGAATGAAACCCATGTCCAACATGCGATCTGCTTCATCCAATACAAAATGGGTGATGTGTTGCAAACTGATAAATCCTTGTTGCATCAAATCGAGTAAACGACCAGGAGTAGCGATTAAAATATCTACTCCACCAGCCAATTGATTGACTTGTTTGTGTTGCGAAACACCACCAAAAATGGTAGCAGAACGCAATTTAGATTGTTTTCCATAATCGCGGAAACTTTCACCAATTTGGATCGCTAACTCACGAGTAGGAGCTAAGATCAAGGCGCGTACATTGCGTTTTCCTTTTACAGCTTCTGTTGGCTCAAGCAATTGCAACAAAGGCAAAGCAAAAGCAGCAGTTTTACCAGTTCCTGTTTGTGCGCAACCAAAAATGTCGCGTCCTTCGAGGATAAATGGAATGGATTGTTCTTGAATAGGTGTTGGCGTGGTGTAACCCACAGCATCGAGTGCATCCAATAAGGATTGACTCAAATTTAAATCTTTAAATAACATGTATTATTTGGTATGTATTATCCGAACTGGATGTCACGTGTGTTTGTACTTTACAACACTCACATATCGGGAAACCAGCATCGAAAAAACAGTCTTTCAACCTGATTGCGGTGTAAAGGTAAGGTAAAAGTGGGAGAAAACAATTATTATCGAATTCTTCGAAAAAGTAGGATATCCATTTGGGTCAAATTTATGTCTTTATAACCCTCCATTTATTCCCACAATTCCACTAATTTTACGCCCGTATTAATTCCTGATAAACAAATGAATGTAGCTGTTGTTGGCGCTACCGGAATGGTAGGTCAAGTGATGTTGGAAGTGTTGAAAGAACGAAACTTCCCGATTACACAATTGATTCCTGTTGCTTCTGAGAAATCGGTGGGTCAACTCATTGAGTTTGGCACCTTAACATTTCCTGTGGTGAATCTTGAGACGGCTGTTTCAATGAAACCCGATGTGGCAATTTTTTCTGCTGGTGGCGAAACGTCGTTGGAGTGGGCTCCAAAATTTGCGGAAGTTGGAACGGTTGTTATTGATAACAGCTCTGCTTGGCGCATGGATCCGGATAAGAAATTGATCATTCCAGAAATCAACGGCGATTTGTTAACCGATTCAGATAAAATCATTGCGAATCCCAATTGCAGTACGATTCAATTGTTGATGGCACTCGCTCCTTTGCATAAAAAATACCAAGTAAAACGTGTAGTTGTTTCTACTTATCAATCCATTTCTGGAACTGGTGTAAAGGCTGTTCAACAGTTGGAAAACGAACGCGCTGGAATTACAGGAGAAATGGCTTATCCCTATCCAATTGATAAAAACTGTTTGCCACATTGCGATTCGTTTTTAGACAATGGGTATACCAAGGAAGAAATGAAATTGACGAAGGAAACGAAGAAAATTCTCGATCCAACCATCAATGTAACGGCAACTGCAGTGCGTGTTCCAGTAGTCGGCGGACATTCAGAAGCAGTGAATGTAGAGTTTGAAAACGACTTCGATTTAGCAGATGTGCGCAAGTTATTACACGATACGGAAGGCATTACGTTAAAAGATGATCCAACTTCAAATAGTTACCCAATGCCGCGTTACGCACAAGGAAAGGATGATGTTTTTGTTGGGCGCATTCGTAGAGATGAGTCACAAGAAAACACCTTGAATATGTGGGTAGTTGCAGATAATTTGCGCAAAGGTGCTGCCACAAATGCAGTCCAAATTGCCGAATTATTGGTAAAAAAAGGAATTTTAAAGGTCTAAGATTGTTTATTGCAATTTTCCACCTTTTTTAACGTTGTATCAGCAACATAAAGCGTCGAAACAAAATGAAACAATGGTTATTGGCAGGTTGTCTGTTGATTGGTGGTGTGCTTACTGCGCAACGTCAAACCAATTTGTCACGTTCTGAATTGGGTATTATGGTTGGTGGAACCTATTACATAGGTGATCTGAATTCCATGCACTATAAAAACACGCACCTGGCCGGCGGTCTTTTGTTTCGATACAACATTCATTCGCGATTAACTTGGCGTTCTAATTTTACATACGGTTTTATAGAAGCGGATGACGCTGATTCAAAAAAGGATTTACTCAAGAACCGAAACCTTTCCTTTCAAACCAAATTATTTGAATTGGGGAGTGGTGTTGAGTTTTCATATTTCCCGTTTCAAGTTGGACACGATCGTTACAAAGGAACAGCCTATTTGTTGGCAGAAATTGCACTTGTTCGCATCAATCCTACAACAAATTACAATGGCGACAAAGTAGAATTGCAACCACTTGGAACAGAAGGGCAGGGTACAAGTCTTTCAGATAAAAGTAATTATTCGCTCACTCAACTGGCCTTTCCATTGGGTGTAGGTTTCCGTGTTTCCATCGGTAAGCGCGCAACCTTTGGAATGGAATACGGGATTCGTTTCTTGTTTACGGATTATTTGGATGATGTCAGTTCCTACCGTTTTGCTGATGAAACCGTATTAGCAGCTGAAAATGGTCCCATCGCCGCAGATCTTAGCAATAGAAGTTTGGATGGATCACGGTTTGGAAGACGTGGAAACACTGCTTCACGCGATTGGTATGCCTTTTCTGGCGCTACGTTAACCTTTAGCTTGGGGAATCCAGAGAACTGTCATTTCAAAACACGGTAGGTATTTTTCGTTTTTACATTACAAAGGAATCAGCTATGTTTTCTTATCTGTTCTATGTGGTTAAGGCTTTTTTTACCACACAAAGAGCAGAAGGAATTCGCTGTGTATAAAGACATCATTCTTTCTTCATTGTTAAAGACATCCATTCATGTGATTTTCGGACAGGGTGGATCATCTTTGTGAACCTAGTATCCTTCTGGATTATTGTAATACTACAAAGGAATCAGATTTAATGATAGATTAGATTGGTTCAGGAAATCGGAGAATCCTACAAGCATTTTCAGTGTAGTTTCCTAACTGCTCATCCGTTTCACTACAAGTGTTGTAATGCCTATCGGAAATTGAATGAATCAAGACCAAAAGCTGTTCCGATCAAATATTCCACTTCTCTTTGAACAATACCATTTTTGGATTGTCTTTCAAACTTTCTGAACCTAGAAACAATACATGTTTGCATTGTGTACGTTCAAAAAAGAGGGAAAGGTGCGAGATAGCCACATTCATGGTACCACTCATATCGATTTTATGCATGGCTACTTGACGTTTGTCAAATAAATCGCGCAATTCGGCTACGGGTTTATCAAAATTGTGGTGTTCGTGAAAAATCACTACAGCATCTATTTTTTCAACGATATCAGGAGACTCGTCAAAAGTTTCAACAGTAAAACCACGTTCAACCAACCAATTTCGGATGTCCGCAGCAAAAGCTGATTTATCGGGTGTATATATTGTTTTAATATGCGTCGTCATGCCAAGGGCAATTTGTAACTAGGGATGGCAAAAGTAGTTCTTTCTTTACGTTTGAATACAGAAAACATGAATAATTTATTAACCAAATGTTATTTGCTACTGATAGCCTAGGATTCGCAGGTAATCTTGTGCGGTTTGTTCCTCCGAAAACAGCTCAGTTTGAATCTTTCCTTGGTCATCTCGTCGAATTAGAATGTGTTTTGGCTCTGGAATCAAGCAATGTTTTAAACCTCCAAAGCCTCCAATTGTTTCCTGATAAGCTCCTGTATTGAAAAATCCGATGAACAATGGGTTGTTTTTATCAAACTTCGGAAGGTAAATCGCATTGGAATGTTGCTCAGAATTGTAATAGTCATCGCTATCGCACGTTAAACCACCCAATAAGACACGTTCGTAGTCATCATTCCAGCGATTGATAGGAAGCATGATAAAACGCTGATTAATGGCCCACGTATCAGGTAAATTGGTCATGAAAGAACTATCAATCATGTTCCATTTTTCACGGTCGTTTTGTTGTTTCTGGTGCAAGACATTAAAAATAGCTCCACCACTTTCACCAACAGTAAATGAACCAAACTCAGTAAAAATGTTGGGTTCTGGAATGTCGTTGTCGGAACAAACACGTTTTACCTGCATCAAGATTTCGCGCACCATGTAGGCATAATCGAAATCAAACGCCAACGATTTTTTAATGGGAAAACCACCACCGATGTTCAAGGAATCCAATGTTGGACACACTTTTTTGAGATCAGAATAGATGCGCAAACATTTTGTCAACTCATTCCAATAGTAGGATGTGTCGTTGATTCCTGTATTGATGAAGAAATGCAGCATTTTAATCTGCACACGTGGGTTATCTTGAATAAAGGCTTTGTAGAACGGCACAATTTCACGGTAACGAATGCCAAGACGCGAGGTATAGAACTCAAATTTTGGTTCTTCCTCCGAAGCGATCCGAATACCGATTTTGATGTCATTGCTTTCACATGCTGCCAAAATCTCGTGAATCTCCGTTGTATTGTCGACAACTGGAATGACTTCTACTTTTTTACTGTCAATGAGCGTGGCAATGTTTTTAATGTACTGTGGTGGCTTAAATCCGTTACAGATCACAAAGCTTCCTTCTTTCAGTTTGCCTGTCTCTAAGAGCTTATTAACGATGTCAATATCGAAAGCTGAAGATGTTTCAATGTGTACATCATTTTTCAAGACTTCATCCAATACGAATGAGAAGTGCGAACTTTTTGTACAATACGAGTAGAAATACGAACCCGAATACCCTAAGTTATTCATCGCTTCTCTGAACCAACCTTTGGCACGTTGAATATTGTTCGAGACCTGGGGTAAATAATTGAACTTCAATGGTGTTCCGTATTCTTCAATCAGGCGCATCAAATCGATACCATGAAAAATCAGCCGGTCTTCGCGCAGGTTAAATTCATCTTGCGGAAAGTCAAAGGTCTGATCGATAAGGTCAATGTACTTCGTTCTCATTCTCTATGTTCGGTCTTTCTGTATTAATTGGAGTGCAAATGTAATTCAAAGTTGAGGAGTTTTACATGCATTTATTGATTTATTAACGAAAGGATCATGTGAGATGGGAGTCCTAGAAAAGACTTAGACTCAATAAAGAAGAGCGATTTGATTAATTATATTGATTTCGATTTTGTTACTTCTCCATTTCAGGGCTCGATTCTTCACCTGGTTCGTGATACGGTTTCCTCTTACGGGCAATAAAAAGTTCTAAACTGGTTAGAGACATGGTAATAACAACAAATCCAATGGTTAAGATTCCTGCTGAAATGAGGTAACCCAATCCGCATAACACACCAATTGCTGCAATGAACCAAATAAAAGCGGCGCTGGTAATTCCCGAAACTTTATCGTTGGTTTTGAAAATTACTCCACCACCCAAGAATCCAATTCCAGTAATGATTTGTCCAATAACCCGAGTTGGGTCTGCTTGTTCGCCAAAACTTGTGCCCACCAAAGCAAAAATAGTAACGCCTACACAAATCAACACATGGGTTCTAATTCCAGCGGCTTTGTTTTTGATTTCTCGTTCAATACCTACGATTGTACCACAAGCGGTTGCCACGAGAATTTCAGGGAGCATTTTGTATAAGAAATCGAGTTCGTCCATGAACCTAAACTTAGTAATAATTTAGAAGACCGTTGCCAAATTCATTAATCGAGGCACGATTAAAATTTAAGACCGCAGTTTACACTTGTAAATGAGGATGTTGAATTTTTGAAGGTGTTTTGCAACCGTTTTTTTACTTTAATAAGTCAATAATCAAACTTGGAGGTCTACCAATTACAGCTTGATCTCCTTTGACAACAATGGGACGTTCCATTAATTCAGGATGTTTAATCATGGCTTTGATCCACTGTTTGGGAGTCATTTTGCGGTCGGCGAACTTGGTTTTGTACAATTCTTCGGTTTTTCGCACCAAGTCTTTTGGTTTGATGCCCAATTTAACGATCAACTCAGCAAGTTCCGTTTCTGACAAAGGTGTTTTGGTGTATTCAATGATTTCTACATGCTCTCCTAAATCATCGAGGATACACATTGCTTCGCGGCTTTTGGAACAACGAGTATTGTGGTATATTTTGATTGTTTTGTCCATTGGAATTTCTTTGAGGAGCGAAGGTAAGAAGACTTATTAGACCTCATTGTTTTATGATGCGTTGAATGCAACTAAAAGTAGGTGAAACAATCTCGATAAAATAAACTCCAGAGGCGTATGATTTCAATGAGATCAGCGACCCAGATGTTAGCTGATCAACTGTTTGTAGTTGATTTCCTTGTGCATCTCGAATAATTAGATTGATTGAAGTAGATTCAGTAAAACGTATTGTAATTTCTTCAGTAGTTGGATTTGGAAACATTTCGAGCTCAATTGCATTCAGCGTTTCAATTCCAACACCTTCAAAATATTCTATTTTCCTAATTTTTTCATTGGCATAATCTGCCACATAAAGATTGCCTTGTGTATCAATGGCAACCGCAGTTGGATAGCTGAATTGAGCAACATTCCCAGCACCTTCACTAAAACCATTGGTGGTTCCAGCGATTGTACTTACAAAAAGTGCACTAGAAATCTTCCGAATTTTGTGATTGGATTGATCAGCTACATACACGTTTCCTTGCGCATCAACAACAATCCCAGTAGGTTCGTTAAATTGTGCTGTTGTCGCTCCGCCATTCGCAAACCCAAGGGTTGATCCAGCATGCGTACTTACCGCACCTTGAGGTGTAATTTTGCGAATTTTATGGTTTCCTTGATCGGCGACATACACATTCCCTTGTGCATCAATGGCAATTCCATAAGGTGTGTCAAATTTGGCAGTCGATCCGATACCATTGGCAAAACCTTGCGTAGAACCAGCAAATGTTGTAACAAATCCTTGTGGTGTAATTTTGCGGATTTTATGATTTCCCTGATCGGCAACATACACATTTCCTTGTGCGTCTATCGCTAAACTTCTTGGGTAACTAAATCGTGCATTGGTTCCCGTTGCATCAAGATATCCATCAGAAGAACCAGCAATTGTGCTGACTACTCCTTGCGAAGTGATTTTGCGAATACAGTGATTCCAGGTGTCTGCGACATACAAATTTCCTAATGGGTCTATTACTAATCCATACGGGTTAAAAAAAGCAGCGTCCGTAGCTGTACCATCCATATTTCCTTGAAATAACCCAGCAAATGTTGTTACTTCTCCGATGGGCGTTATTTTACGAATCCGATTGTTTCTATAATCAGCAACATACACATTTCCTTGAGGATCAATAGCTACGCCAGAAGGTTTGTTGAATTGAGCATCAGAACCTGATCCATTTGCTGAACCAATAGTAGAGCCTGCTAACGTGGTTACTAAGTATTGTGCTTTGCTAGTAAAAGGTGCAATAAATAAAACAAGTATTAAAACGCGAATCATACTTCGCTTTTGAGCTTTGAAATGGATTGAATTGTTAACTGAATGGATCATCGAGGAGTTTAGAGAAAATAAAGGTAATCCGAATTCGATAGAATAACTAAGGTCTGCTAAAAAAGTCAGAAATGAAGTAGCTATTAACCTCAGTTCGAATATGAATTTTGTTCAGAACGCCCATAAATGCTAGAGTTTGAGTAAAAAGAATGAAGGAATAGCGGGCTATTTCAAGGACTTTTTAGGATAAAATCTGTTATTTATGGGTAAAATCCTTTTATCTATCCAATTCAATCTTTGAAATAATTCGTTGATTTTATTCACGATATCCCGCTATCACTCATAAAACCGCCTTTTCTTTCAAATTTCAATTGGATTCTGAACTCAAATTTATAATCGAATTGAGGTTATTAGGCGCAGTCAAAAAAAGATGTATATGAATACTTCGATTTGGCTGTAACGCAATAAATGCTTTATTTCTGGCTAGCAAAAAAATAGCCAGCTTGGAATTACTAGATGCAAGCTTATTTTATCATGTCAGTCAACAACCAAGCACTCAAATGAAGATTATCGAACTCAATCGCCTTAAATTCATTTGTTTTGTGTTTTTCAGCTGACCCTAACTATTGAAACATGCCTTTTATTTTTGAGTTGGTGTGATCATTCAGGTAACAATGAATCAACAATGTTTGATAGGTAAAAACACGTTATAGCGTTCAGTATTCCGATAGCTATCGGAATGCGGGATTACTGAATATTTTTTAACTGAAAATCAAATTATTATCTTTCATTATTGAAACGAATATCTCAAAAAAAATTCAACTAATCTCACCCAATCAAATGACTATACATTGCAAAATTATCATTCAAGTATTGGTGTTTAAATCCCAACTTCGTCATGCGATTCCGCATTTCAGCCAAGTCAGAAGCATGCTGTAATTCAATACCAACAACTGCTGGACCACTTTCTCGGTTGTTTTTTTTCGAAAACTGAAAATAAGTGATGTCATCCGTTGTACCTAAAATATCAGAAACGAAGGATTTCAAAGCACCTGGTCGTTGTGGAAATTCAACCAAAAAATAGTGTTTCACTCCTTGGTATAAAAGCGCACGTTCTTGAATTTCGGGCATGCGCAAAATGTCGTTGTTACTTCCACTTACGATACAGACAACATTTTTACCTTTCCAACGATGTCCCGATTCTTCGAATGCTGCTATTGTTAACGCGCCTGCTGGTTCAACGACCAATCCTTCTTCATTGTACAAACGGAGAATCGTTGAACATACTTTTCCTTCTGGAACAGTGATGATTTCATCCAATCCATTCTTGCAAATTTCAAAAGTGGTTTCGCCCACACATTGAACAGCTGCTCCATCTACAAATTTATCGATGGTTTCCAACCGTACGACTTCACCTTGAGCGATGGCCGCTTTCATGGATGCTGCGCCTGCTGGTTCAACTCCAATGATCTTGGTTTTCGGACTCAGTTGCTTAAAAACGGTGATCATACCAGCCGCCAAACCACCTCCTCCAATGGGAACGAGTACTACATCAATCGGATCACTGTGTTGGTTGAGCAAGTCCAATCCTATTGTACCTTGACCGGCAATCACCAACGGATCATTGAACGGATGAATAAACGGCAATCCTTTTTTTTCTGCAAACTCTATGGAAGCTGCATACGTTGCGTCGAATGTATCACCGTGTAATTCTATTTCGACCCATGATTTTCCAAACGAACGCACTTGATTGATTTTCTGTTTGGGTGTTGTAACAGGCATAAAAATCGTTCCTTTCACCCCCATTTTTTCGCAGGCAAAAGCTACACCTTGTGCGTGATTCCCAGCACTTGCGCACACAACTCCGAGCTGTTTTTCCGCTTCGCTCAAGCCATTCATTTTGGTGTATGCTCCGCGTATTTTGTACGATCGAACGACCTGTAAATCTTCCCGTTTCAACCAAACTGTTGCTCCAGATTTAGAAGATAGCAGTTCATTTTTGAAGAGTGGGGTAACTCCAAGTACCCCACTCAATGCTTCTGCAGCTGCGTAAACATTCGTTAAATCAACCATGAACAACTTCCGTTTTTGGTCGCAATTTTCGTACTTCACGACCTGTTTGCCACAATTCGGATTCTCTGATTTCTGAAAGTTCTCCTTCCAATGTTTCACGGTAATTGGCTTTACTTCCTTCTGCGATAACGCGTTTTGCTTCGCGACCCGATTTCACTTCTTCATACAATTGCTCGAACACAGGTAATGCTGCGTCTCGGAATTTGCCTTTCCAATCTAGTGCGCCTCGCTGTGCTGTTACCGATGTATTTGCGTACATCCAATCCATTCCGTTTTCAGCGACTAGTGGCATTAAACTTTGTGTCAATTCTTCAACCGTTTCATTGAATGCTTCGGATGGTGAATGTCCATTTTTGCGCAATACAGCAAATTGTGCTTCAAACATGCCTGCGAGTGCACCCATTAAGATGCCGCGTTCGCCAGTCAAATCGGAATAGACTTCTTTTTGAAAATCAGTTTCAAACAAATAGCCTGATCCAACTCCAATTCCCAATGATACGGCCGTTTCGTATGCCTTTCCAGTGAAATCTTGGTAAACTGCGATACTTGAATTGATGCCTTCTCCTTTTAGAAATAACCGACGCAAAGAGGTGCCTGATCCTTTTGGAGCAACCAATACAACGTCGATATTTGTTGGGGGAACAATTCCCGTTTGTTCATTGAATGTAATGCCAAAACCATGAGAAAAATACAAGGTTTTGCCTTCTGTTAGAAAGGGTGAAACTGTTTTCCATGCATCAATCTGACCAGCATCTGACAATAAATAACAGATGATACTCGCTTGTTTTGCTGCTGCTTCGATACTAAAAAGTGTTTCTCCTGGAACCCAACCATCATTGAGTGCTTTTTGCCAGCTTTTTCCACCTTCGCGTTGACCAACTATCACATTGAAACCATTGTCGCGCAAATTGAGCGATTGCCCTGGACCTTGCACACCATAACCTATTACAGCGATTGTTTCATTTTTAAGCGCTGATTGTGCTTTTTCTAATGGGAATTCATCGCGTGTTACGACTTGTTCCGCTACTCCTCCAAAATTAATTGTTGCCATTTGTTGTGTATTTATTTATGAATGTAATTCTGTTAAAAATGCTTCCAATGTTTTCATCGGTTTGGTAACCGCTACTCTTCCTGATCGGGAAAATTCTAAAATTTCAAATCCCTTCAATGCTGCTACAATTCCGTCAATTGAAACGACTTGTCCTGTCAATTCAAAAACAGCGTATTCTGGTGAAACAGCCAATAGTCGGGCGTTGAATTGTCGGATAATTGTTTCCAATTCTGTCATTCGACTCAGTTCTAGTCGCACTTTGATCAATGCTAATTCTTGGTAAACTACCGCATCATCTGCATGAAAAAATGCCTTCAAAACATCCACTTGTTTTTCCAATTGAGCGACCACTTTTTTGACTTGTTGTTCTGTTTCTTGCGCTACTATTGTATAGCGATACACGTTTTTCACTTCTGTTTCTGAAGCAGTGATACTTTCTATATTGATGTGTCTTCTGGTGAAAATAATTGTCAATCGATTGAGGATTCCAATTGTGTTTTCGGTGAAGACTGAGATATTGTATGTTTGCTTTTCCATCTTAATTCAATCGTATTTCGGCAACTGATGCCCCTGTTGCTACCATTGGGAATACATTTTCTTCTCGTTCTACGACACATTCCAAGAATGCGCTTCCAGTGGTTGTCAACAATTGTTCTACTGCTTTTTCCAATTCATCTCCTGTACTAATTTTGTTTGCTGGAATGCTGTATCCTTTCACAATTGCACCAAAATCGGGGTTCACGATCTCTGTAAAGGAATACCGTCGATCAAAAAACAACTGTTGCCATTGGCGCACCATTCCTAAGAAATGATTGTTGAGAATGATGATTTTAACAGCCATTCCGAATTGTAAAATCGTACCCAATTCCTGAATGGTCATTTGAAAACCGCCATCACCGATAATGGCTACCACCGTTTTATGAGGATTCGCTACACTTGCGCCAATTGCAGCTGGTAAGGCAAATCCCATCGTTCCCAAACCGCCCGATGTAATATTGCTCCGCGAAGAAGTGTAATTGAAATACCGCGAAGTGACCATTTGATGTTGGCCCACATCGGTTACTACAATGAGGTCTTGGTGTTTTTTGTTCCATTCACTCAGTTGATGAACAACACATGCCATGTTCAATTCTTCTCTTTCGGGCGAAATAGTGTGCTGAATGACTTCATTGAATTCAATTTGCTCCAATTCCCTGAATTGTTGAATCCATTGATTGTGCGAACGTTCTTCAACGATTTCCGTTAGAAATTCCAACGCTTGTTTTGCATCAGCATGTACCGCAATTTCTGTTGTTACAATCTTGTGTAATTCAGCTGCATCGATGTCTATGTGAATGATCTTTGCCTGTTTTGCATAACGATTCACATCTCCCGTTACGCGGTCATCAAAGCGCATGCCTATGGCGATCAACACATCACATTCATTGGTCAATACATTGGGTGCGTAATTTCCATGCATTCCCAAATAGCCCACATAGTTTTTATGATCTGCTGGAAACGCTCCAAGTCCCAATAAGGTAGACGCTACTGGAATTCCTGCCTTTTCAACAAATCGGAGTAATGCTTCCTCTGCTTCACTCAACAAAATGCCTTGTCCGATCAATAAATAGGGCTTGTGTGCTGAATTGATGAGCGTAGCAACTTCTTCGAGTTTCGCTTTATTCAAAGGAGGCATTGGTTGATAACTTCGGATTGACGTACAGGGTGTGTAATCAAAATCTGTGAGTCCAAATTGTGCATCTTTCGTAATGTCAACCAAAACAGGACCAGGACGACCACTTTTCGCGATGTAAAATGCGCGTGCTAAAGCAGAAGCAATTTCTTCTGGTTTTGTTACTTGAATATTCCATTTGGTAACAGGCATGGAAATTCCCATGACATCCGTTTCCTGAAACGCATCTGTTCCAAGTAAATGTGAAGCTACTTGACCAGTAATGCAAACCAATGGTGTAGAATCGATTAAAGCATCAGCTAAACCCGTGATTAAATTCGTCGCTCCTGGGCCAGAAGTTGCAAATACAACTCCCGTTCCTCCACCCGAACGCGCATACCCTTGCGCAGCGTGGATTGCTCCTTGTTCATGTCGAATCAAGTAATGTTGTATGCGATCTTGGTAATCATACAACGCATCATAAATGGGCATAATTGCTCCACCCGGATATCCAAAGATTGTTGTTACACCTTCTAATTCAAGGCATTTCATTACTGCCTCAGCGCCGGTTATTTTCTGTTCCATTATTTATCTGTTACGCAACCCTCAGAGGCTGATGAAACGCATTTTCTGTACTTGTACAAAACACCACTTTTCACCGTTGAAACTGGTTGTTGCCATTGTTTTTTTCTACTTGCTAATTCTTTTTCTGAAATGCACAATTGAATGGTGTTTTTCTCAGCATCTATACTGATTTCATCCCCATCACAGACCAGTGCAATTGGTCCGCCATCGTAGGCTTCTGGGGTAATGTGACCGACCACAAAGCCGTGTGTTCCACCCGAGAAACGACCATCCGTTATCAACGCAACTGAATTTCCCAATCCTGCTCCCATAATAGCGGAAGTTGGTTTGAGCATTTCGGGCATTCCAGGACCGCCTTTTGGGCCACAATAACGGATCACGATGACTGTTCCTTTCGTGACTCGACCTTCTTTTACAGCTTGGAAAACAGTAAATTCATCATCAAACACCATGGCAGTTCCTTTGAATGATTGTCCTTCGTTGCCACTGATTTTCGCAACAGCACCTTCGGGAGCAAGATTTCCATACAAGATTTGTAAATGTCCACGTGAACTGATCGGATCTTCGATTCTACGAAACACATCTTGATCTACAGGTAAATCAGGAACCGATTCCAAGTTTTCTGCTAGTGTTTTTCCAGTAACTGTTAAGCATTTTCCGCACAATAAACCTTGATTCCACAAGTATTTCATAATGGTTGGTAAGCCACCAATTGCATGGACATCTTCCATGAGGTATTTTCCGCTTGGTTTTAAATCGGCTAAAACGGGAACACGATCTGAAATGGACTGAAAATCTTCCAATGTCAATTCAATGCCCACTGAATGAGCCATAGCGATTAAGTGCAAAATAGCATTGGTGGAGCCGCCTAACACGGAAACGATTGTCATGGCGTTTTCAAATGCTTTGCGTGTCATGATGTCGCGTGGTTTGATGTCTCGTTCCAACAACAAACGCATCGCTGTTCCTGCTTGCAAACACTCGGTTTGTTTTTCAATGCTCAATGCCGGATTAGAAGAAGAATAAGGCAAACTCATTCCCAACGCTTCAATTGCTGCGGCCATGGTATTTGCGGTATACATTCCGCCACAAGCTCCAGCACTTGGACATGCATTTTGGATAATTCCTTTAAAATCTTCGGCAGTTATTTTTTGCTCCATTTTAGCACCAAGCGCCTCGAATGCAGAAACGATATTCAATGATTTGCCTTTCCATTTTCCAGAATGAATTGTTCCGCCATAAACCATGATTGCTGGCCGATTGAGCCTTCCCATCGCGATAACTGAACCGGGCATGTTTTTATCACATCCGACAACTGCAATCAATCCATCGTACCATTGAGCGCCCATCACCGTTTCAATGGAATCAGCTATGACATCTCTTGAAACCAATGAAAAACGCATGCCAGTTGTACCATTCGAGATGCCGTCACTTACACCTATGGAATGGAAAATCAATCCCACAAGTTGTTCATTTGTAAAGCCACCTTTTACCGTTTTAGCCAGCTCGTTGAGGTGCATATTGCAGGTGTTTCCTTCGTAACCAGTGCTAACGATTCCAACTTGTGCTTTTTGAAAATCGTCGTCTTTAAAACCAATTCCATACAGCATTGCTTGTGCTGCTGGTTGCGTTTCGTCTTGCGTAATGGTTTTGCTGTATTTATTGAGTTCCATATTAAACGTGTAATTGATGATATTCATTTTTTGATACCCGTAAACGGTAACGTCGTTGGATTAATTGACTTTGAGTTTCTTCCCAATCCATAGGAAAGGTGTAGTCGTCTACTAGACTGATTCCGATTACTTCAGCTGCTGTTCCACAGAAAAAGGCGGCATCAGCAGTTTGGATTTCTTCGGGTTTAAAATGCCGTTCTTCTACTTCAATACCAAGGTCTTTTGCGAGTTCGAAAACGGTAGCACGTGTAATTCCAGCTAGGATGTTACCCAAAGGAGGTGTTACCAATTTTCCGTCTTTTTCAAAAAAGAAATTGGCGCCCGGACCCTCAGCAACATTGCCATGCTGATCTGTCAAAAGTGCTTCATCAAAACCGCGACTTTTTGCTTCAGTTGTAGCTAGAATGCTATTGGTGTAAAGGCCAACTACTTTTGCTTCAACATGACACGATTTTGGATTTGGTCTTTGGTAGGGTGAAAGCGTAACTTGGAGTAAACGATCGCCCAAATACTTGCCCCATTCCCACGCCATGATCACCAAATGAACATCGGTTGTGGGTGTTAAAGACATATTACTTCCTAGGTAAACCAATGGTCGTATATACGCATCGGAAAGTCCGTTTTTTTCCAACAATTGATAGGTCAGGATTTCCAGTTCTTTAGAGGTATAATTCAAGTCGATGTGCATCATTTTTGCTGAATAATGCAGTCTGTCAAAATGTTCTTTTGCCTTGAATATTCGTGTGCCATCTGGTGTGTCATAAGCACGGATACCTTCGAAGACACCGTTGCCATAATGCATGGTTTGGTTGTACACATCTGTTGTAGCTTGGTGCGCTAAAACAAAATTTCCGTCTTTAAATAGTACTGTGTTTTCGTCGAAATAATTCATGATTGTTATTGTTTAAAAAATAAAAAACCCCTCTGGCTTTCGCGAGAAGGGCTATAATGTTTATATATAGTTTTTCCTTCTCATTCACGGTTGTGAATAATGACACGAATAATGACCACTTGTAAAAGTGCTACGCGCATACTGAGGTGTTTCATGTTCTTCAAGTTTAATTTTTAGTTCAAAAAAAAGCCGCTCCTGTTAGGGAACGGCTTTCAATTATTTCAATTATAATTATACCAATCCCAGCGCACTGTCACTAATGACGATGACGTTAATCTGAATGATATTGATATTGACTGTTTTCATAATTCGAGCTGCAAATATATGTTTTCTTTTTTACCGTTGTTAAATAAATTGATTGAATGTTCATTTTTGTGTTATTATTTTATCTGCCTCAAACTTCCGTATTCTGTGCCGACCGTACAATTTAAAAAATGAATTATTTCGATTTTCCAAATAGAAAAATATTCCTTTATTCTTTTATAATCAATTAATTACGATCTTTTTTCACGTTCGTTCAATCTTGTTTTTGGTAAATACAAACCATCCCTCAATCAAGAATGGTTTGCCCCAACTAGTAGCTATAGATTATAGGGAATTTTTTTATTTAATGATTTTTGAAACAATGGACATTTCTGTATTTGCTACTTCAATGACATAAATTCCTGCTGATAAATCACTCGCTAAAATGAGCGAACGATTGTGTTTCGATGGATCTAATTGAACCAGTTCTGTTTTTACCAATTTGATGACTTTTTCTGTGGCATCGAGGTAATATTCCAAGGCAGAAACATAGTGACCTTTATTTTTATGGACAATTCCAAGAATGGTATTGGCATTAATGACATAAATGGAAGGTCGATTCCCTGCTTGAGTCAAAATGGTTTCTGCCGTAGCTGTTGGATCTGTTTTACCTGATTCTAACTGTTGGAAAGCGCGTTTTTCAAGTTCAGCGAGTGATTGTTGTTGCGCGGACGCTTCTTGGGCAAATACACTAGCGCACAATCCGAAACAACATAGTAATAATCGCTTTTTCATACTAATAAACAGAGATGGAAATTAGTAAAAAGAACGATTAATTCCCATACGTCATCAAATACGACTTCAAGAATTCATTGATCTCGCCATCCATCACTGCTTCTACATTTCCTGTTTCATGTCCAGTGCGCACATCTTTTACCAATTTGTAGGGATGCATCACATAATTGCGGATTTGTGATCCCCATTCAATTTTTTTCTTGCCCGCTTCAATCTCGTTGCGTTTTTCCAATCGTTCGCGCAAAACCAATTCATAGAGTTGGGAACGCAATAATTGCATGGCTTTTTCTTTGTTGGCTAATTGCGAGCGTGATTCGGAGTTTTCAATAATGATTCCTGAAGGCGCGTGACGTAAACGAACCGCTGTCTCCACTTTATTGACATTTTGTCCACCTGCACCACCTGAACGGAAGGTATCCCAAGTGATATCTGCAGGATTAATATGGATTTCAATATTGTCATCAACCAACGGATATACATATACCGAAACAAAGGAAGTATGTCGTTTGGCGTTGGAATCGAACGGCGAGATGCGCACCAATCGGTGAACACCATTTTCACCTTTGAGGTAACCAAATCCAAATTCACCTTCAAATTCGAGGGTTACGGTTTTTACACCAGCAACATCGCCCTCTTGGTAATTGAGTTCGGTAATTTTATAGCCATTTTTCTGTCCCCACATCATGTACATACGCATGAGCATTGAAGCCCAATCGCAACTTTCTGTACCACCAGCTCCTGCAGTAATTTGTAGAACAGCACTCAAGCGATCTTCTTCACCAGAAAGCATGTTTTTTAATTCAATTTCTTCAACCTCAATCAATAATTTCTGGTGGGCTTCTTCGCATTCAGATTCTTCGGCTGCACCTTCTTTCACAAAATCAATGAGTACTTCTAGGTCATCCAACTGCGATTTTAAGTTGTTGTAAGCGTCAATCCAGAATTTGAGGGTACGAATATCTTTCATCTCCAATTCAGCCTTTTTCGGATCATCCCAAAAGCCCGGATCTTGCGTTTTTAGCTCGCTTTCTTGCAATTCCATTTGCTTTTCAGGAATTTTCAAATAGACAGAAATTGCCTTAATTCGAGCACCAATATCCTTTAGTTGTTCATTGTTAACCATGGTGCAAAAGTAAATTGAAATTTGGCAAAAGAGAAATAATATCACCGATTGACTTAAAACAGCTAGATTCATCTAGGATTCGATAAAATGCAGGTGATGAAATTGAAATGAGAAAAATCATGTATTTGCTAATAAAACACCCATTGCATTCCATTAAAAATAATACATTTGTGCGTGAAATTCGGAGCAGGATTTGCAACGAATAAGTGGATTTGAAAAACAAAATATAGAACAAGATGAATATTCCAGCTACATTAAAGTATACGAAAGATCACGAGTGGGTGAGTATCGACGGTGATATTGCTACTATTGGGGTAACTGATTTTGCACAAAGTGAATTGGGTGATATTGTTTTCGTTGAAATCGAAACAGTAGGCGAAACAATGGATCAAGAGGAGGTTTTTGGAACAATTGAGGCTGTGAAAACAGTTTCTGATTTGTTTATGCCTGTTTCTGGTGAAATTATTGAATTCAATGAAGGTTTAGAATCAAATCCAGAAGCGGTGAATACGGATCCTTATGGAGCTGGTTGGATGATCAAAGTGCGCATGACAAATGTATCTGAAATAGATGGTTTATTGGATGCAGCAGCTTATGAGGCATTAGTAGGATAATTCTTACATTAATTGATAGAATCAAATCCCATTGGAATTTTCTAATGGGATTTTTTTTGTAAGTTCGGCTTGAAATAAAACGAAAATTGCGGTATGAATTTCAGTTTAGTGCGAATATTGGGTCTATTCTTCATCCTTTCGCTTTCTTGTGGTGTATTCGCACAAGCCGATTCTATTCGCACGAAGGTAGATGAATCCGCTCATTTCCCTGGTGATTCCAAAGCGTTGCATTTATGGATTGGAGAAAACCTAACATTCCCAGATTCCGTGCGATTGAATAACGAATTTGTAACCCATTTTTCAGTTTCGTTTGTCGTTGAATCAGATGGTCGTCTAACTGAAATTCGAGTAATCAGACCAGATAATACGGGATGGAATCGGCATATTGCTAGTGTCATCAAATCGATGCCCCGTTGGATTCCAGCAAAAGTTGAAGGCTTAGATGTTCGCTCGAAGATTCAGTTGCCTATTATTCTAAGTTCTGAGTAGCAGAATAATAAAAAGAAGGTGTCTAAAATGTAATAATCTGCTGCGTTTTTTCGGAAATCGACGTTGGTCATTTACTTGAGTAAACTCCCAACATCTCCTCCTAAATGCCTTGCATTTCATCAATTTTTAATCCACCTCATGGGTTGACTCAATGATGACGCTTTTTAGACAGACTCTTCTCTAGGGTCACACGCTACACAACCACTATTCTTTTATAATTCTACTCGTATAGGTTTTTTCACCATCTGAAACTCGTAAAAGGTAAACTCCAGTTGCCAATGGAGCAAGATCTATTTGCGTACCTTGCAATCTACCAGCGTTAATTAATTTACCTGCCGTTGTCACCAATTGATAATTGAAGTCGGTTGAATGTCCTGACGGCAAAACAATGCTTATTTTTCCTGTGGTTGGATTGGGAAATACATCCATGTTGAAGTCAAGTGTAGACTGCTCACCAAAGTTCAAAATCGCCAATGGGACGTTTGTCACCAAGTAACCACTATCTCCAATTCCAAACACAATGGAATCATTGTAAGAAGAGAAATCGTAAATAGGATGCTCAACATTTTCGTAATTCCAGATATGATTATTTGTAGCAGTAAAAATTAGACCTGTACTCCCAAAATTTTCATTCGCTCCAGTATAAATCTTTCCATTTCCCGCTTGGTGAATTCCAAAATAATCAGGATAGTAGAAAGTCGCCATACTAGATTCTTCCAACCAAGTAAGTCCACCATCGTGTGAAGTCAATAACCCAAATCCAGATCCATCAATCTGATCATAGCCTGCAAAAGCTAAGGTATCATCGACAATTAAAATGGAGAGCAAAGGCACGTCAACACCATATGGGCTAGCAATTGTATCCCAGTTTTGTCCACCATTTGTTGTACGTAAAAAACGACCGCCAGCACTGGAAGCTAACCCTAAATTTGCGCCATAAAAATCAATGTCCGTAATTCTATTATTGGCATTGAATGTAACAGCATTGATGGTTGCCGCCGACCAAGTTCCATTGACAAACTGATCAACCAATTCACCTTGAAAACAGCCCGATCCTCCAATAACACCATTGTTTTCATCGAAAAAATACATGCCTTGATTGAAACACAAATTAGAAGAAAGTGAGAGTGCTTGCCACGTTAGTCCACCATCAATGGTTTTGTATGAACCTGAATAAGGCCCAACAGTTGCAAAACCAATGGTTTCAGTAATGAATTGCAATTTAATGATGTGTTCACCATTTGGATAAAAAGTAATTCCAGAATAATTGACTTCTTGCCACGTCTGTCCACCATCGATGGTTTTGAGCAACAAGCTGTCGTTTCCACCAATATAACCCACTGATGGTGATGGAAAATCGATTGTGTTTAATTGTTTGCTTGTTCCAGTTGGAATCTGAAACCAGTTTTGTGCATGAACTGACACTGCCAGTAAAATGCAAGAGAGGAGTGCTGATTTTTTCATGGTACTTATTTTTACTTTCTACAAACCTACAACGAGTTGAGTTTTGAAAAAACGTACAATTGTACCTTATGCATGTATTTTCGCGAATTCAGAAGGAGATAACCCTGTTTGTGTTTTAAAAAACTTACTGAAATGACCAGGGTCTTCAAATTCAAGATTAAATGCTACTTCTTTTGCTGTCAACCCCATTTTTAATAAACGGCGCGCTTCCATAATGATTTGCTTATAAATGATCGTGCTTGCAGAGGCACCTGTTTGCGCTTTTACGATTTCATTGAGTTGTTTTTCAGACACAAACAACAAAGCAGCATAGTCTTTTACTTTTTTTAGTGTGCGGTATTGTCGATAAAGTGATTGTCTAAATTCCTGGTAAATTTTCCCATTAGAAGTAGTTTGCATTGGTACAATTGCAGGTCGTGTCCGCATACATTGTATAAATAACAAGGACAAGTTGTGAAGTAAAAACTCGTGTTTGAAGGGATGAGCAGATTTAAAGTCATTTCCAATTCGTTGAGCGAGATCCCAGATTTGCGTTTGTAATTCCTTTTCCACTAAATAAGTTGGTGGAAATTCATGAATATCATAACACGTATGATCATAGAGAAAATCTGCAATCAACGGATCATTCATGAAAACATCTGCTTCAAATAAAAAGACATATCCATTGGAATCTAAAGAGCGATTGACTTGATGAACTCTACCAGGAGCAACAATGTGAATTGCATTATCGTGAATTTCAAATGATTCAAAATCAATACTATGGGTTCCGCCGCCTCGTTCAAACACAAAAAATTCAAAATACTCGTGGCGATGAGGGGATGTGAAATCATATTCGACTAATGTTCCCAATTCATTAACGATGATTCTGGGATGTTTTTTATCTGCAAGTTCATGTGTAGGAATCATGACCTAAATATATCAAATAGAGGTCAATGAACCAACTAATTCCGTATTCAAACTCGGATTCCTATTGGATGTGATACGTGTATTGTTTAAAATACACATGATTCGATTTAAAGCGGCATATTTTTTGTTTCTTTGAGCAAAACAAATAGATTATGAATATTCTACGTTATTGCACATTCATCGGATTGGTAATCATTTCGCTTGCCTCTTGTACAATTGTAACTTCCACAAATGTGCCCGGTAAAAAGGCTGCTAAATTTCCGAAAAGCTTAATAGGTAAATATGAATTGCAATATCCAGAAGCCTTGTCAATGCTTGCAGGTGAAGAACCAACATACGTTACGTTCAAAGCAGATCGTATGATTATTGATAATACGGAAGGGCAAACTACGAATATGATTGGTGACTCATTGTTCTTGTCAACAATCGGCAAACAAGTCTATATTTCATTAGGAGTTGAACCGAATATTAGTGTTTTTAAAATAGTAAAAAGCGGCAAGAACCTTGAATTATTTTCCATGTGTTCAAGTGAAGGCGTTACTTTAAGTGATTTAGAAAATTATTTCTCAAAAGTAGAAGAAATTCCTGGCGAAGTGGATGACGAAGGCGAAGTTGGAGAATCAAGTTATACAGTAACCATCGATGATGCTAAATTGGATAGCTATTTCAAAAGTAAACTGCCCATGTCCGATCCGTTTAAGTTGATCAGACAATAATCGCTTGCTTAATCTATTCGTGCAATGCCTTGGTTAGTCGCTTTTCTGATTTCATTTTCTGTTGCTCATTTGCCTGCACATTCAAGTCGTTTTATAAATGGATCAAGTGATTTTTTAACGGTCTCAAAAGTTGCAAATCCAGAAATAACGCGAGAAGAAGCAATTGCAATCGCTCGTAAAAAGGGGTATTATAAAACGGTAAAAGAGTGGCGCGATCCAAGTGTTGAGTTGAACACGGGAACAATGATTTGGACCATTACTTCTCTTTGTTATGAAACCACTCATAAAGGTGATTGTAAACACACAAATGGTTGTACGATCGTTATTCGAAAGGTCATTACAATTGATGCCCATACAGGAAAGGTGATTGATAAAAAGAAGACCCGAAAAAAAACGCCCAATTATGAATAGATTGTTGCTAACATGGAGCTTTGTGTTGCTTGTTTTTTCAGCATTTAATCAGCAATTCGGAACATTAATTGTTTCTGATTTAGATGATCCTACCCTTCAAGTAGAAGGCGTTTCTGTGTTTTTAGGCAGTGAATTATTAGGTAAAACCGATCATGTGGGGTGTTTCCTGTTTCCACGAAAATTAAAAGGTACTCTCACACTTTCTCATCCGCACTATGAAAAAACAACCCTGAAAGTGAAAACGAAATCAGGAAAGACAACAGAAACTGATTTAATGATGAACCAAGCGATGTATGATTCGTTAAAAACGGTTACTTCATCGATCATTTATGCAAAATGTCTTCCTGCGAATCCTGAATCGATCTACTTAACGAATGAGAATAATCCTACTTTTTCAGAGGAATTGGAAGTCTATCTTCAATCGGTATTGAACTATCCAAAACGGGCTTTGCTGAATAATGAAAAAGGAACGGTACGTTTACGATTTGCCATTGAAGTTGACGGAACTGTTTCCTGCATAGAAATCATTCAAGGCGCAACATTTGAGTTAGATAAAGAAGCTTTTCGTGTTATTTCGACCATGCCTAAATGGCAACCAGCTAAAAGAAATGGTGTTCCTGTGGCATCACTTTATACCATTCCTATTGCATTTCCGTTTGAGTAAAATGGTTGCAAATTGGA
The DNA here is from genome assembly GCA_043721195.1 of Fluviicola sp. GTDB lineage: Bacteria > Bacteroidota > Bacteroidia > Flavobacteriales_D > Crocinitomicaceae > Fluviicola. The sequence continues at coordinate 50,875 of JAYSRF010000246.1, forward strand.
GAGGTAATTGATCCAAAATCAAATTAAACAAAGCATTACGGATTGGTTCGAAGTAAATTTTTTACTTTTATCATCTCATTTAATCTCAACATTAACGTATGCCCCTCCAAAAGATCCTTCATCTATTCATTTTTATTGGATGCTGCTTTTACAGTTCGATCTGTTCTTTTACGTTTGCCCAACAGGATTTTAATCATTTCCAAACGCTTAGTTCTCAAGGAGCCATACCGAATGATTTTACCCAAGCAACATCGGAGAAAATCGATGACGATATCGCTGCGCAACGAACGGATTTATCTCCATCAAAAGAGAAGGTTTTTTTGAACGGCATTCACCATTCTATTGATCAAATGCTTCATTCTGGCTCAGTCATTTATGGCGATGAGATTTCCTTGTATGTGGAAGCAGTTGCGAAAAATCTCTTGCGCGATGAACCAGAATTATTGAGCCAATTGCGGTTTTACACCATTAAATCCAATGAAACCAACGCACTTTCAACGGATCAGGGAATTGTATTTGTAACCACTGGGTTGATTTCACAATTGACTTCCGAAGCACAATTAGCCTATATTCTTTCACATGAAATAGCTCACTTTACCGAAAAACACGTTGCTGAAACATTTGATTGGAAATCGAAAAACAAGTACGAAGCGAACCGCATTGAAAAATTGAGTTCCTATTCGAAAGACCATGAATTGGAAGCTGATAAATTGGCATTAATCCGGTACCACAAAGCGGGTTATAGTATGCATGAAATTGTAGGAACATTTGATGTGTTGATGTATTCTTATTTGCCATTTGACGAAGTAGAAGTGCCGAATAGCTATTTTTCATCAGATAGCTTTTACATTCCTGACACGTATTTCGCCACCAAAAAATACCCCATCAAGGCAGAAGAAGATTACAACGATACGCGTAGTTCGCATCCCAATATCAAAAAACGTAAGGAAGCAGCATTGGAAGGAGCAACCGATTTTGCCAACTGGGGAACGACTCGTTTTTCGCAAGAGGAAAGCACGTTTTACTACATCCGAAATTTGGCGCGTTTTGAAAGTATTCGCACAGATCTCATTGATGCGGAATTTGGAAAAGCACTGTATTCTATTTTCTTATTGGAACGCGAATTTGCTGAGTCTGTTTACCTGAAGCGTATGAAGGCTCAAGCGTGGTTAGGATTGACTCAATTTAAAATAGCGAATCAGCAAAACAACACCATTCCTAATTCAAGTGACTATGAAGGTGAAAGTGCAGCGATGTATTTTTTCATTAAAAAATTGAACGATGAAGCCATGATGACTGTGGGTATTCGTAAAATTTATGACATTCAAAAAACGCTTCCAGAAGATCCTATGATTACAGGAATAGTTGACCGCTTAGCAAAAACAGTTGCGGAAAGTGATCGTTTTTCTTGGGATCAATATTCGAACAAAAGTTTCCATGAAAGTGCAGAACTTGCGCTCGCCAAAAAAGATTCTGTTAAAGTGGCTGAAGAAGTAGTGAAAACGGATATTCCAACCTCGAAGTACGATCGGATTAAAACGAAGAAAAACATCCATACTCCAGAGAGTTTTGATTCCTCAAAATTTTACTATTACGGATTGTCTGATGTGTTATTAGATTCAGCATTTCGTGGGAGATATACAACTTATCATAAGGAATTTCAAGCGAAAGAAGCACAAAAAGAGGCGCTACGAAAGATGTCATCAAAAGAACGCTACAACTATGAAAAAGAACGAGCGAAAAAGGAAGCAGATCCGCTAGCTGTTGGATTGGATCATTTTATTCTCGTGCAACCAAGCGTTTTATCGTATAGGAAAGGAGTTGTAAATTGGGCTGTTTCTGAAAAGAGTGAATCGCAATTAGATGAGGTTATCCGAGATGTGGCAGAAGATTTAGCGATTGAAGTTCATCAGGTTGGTAAAAAATCGATTGTGGACAATGGAACAGTGAGTTTCAATGAACGCAACACACTTTATTCGTTATTGGAGCAAAAAACACATTACGATGAAGTGGAATTGTTTCCCGTTGATTACGACGCATTGAAAGTGATTGAAGCGAACTACGGTACATCGAACATCATGTACACAGCTGTTGAGCATTATTACGATGCGAATATTTATTGGCCAGTAGTGGGTTATAGTGTGCTACTTTTCCCAACATTACCAATTACGTTGTTTGTTTACATTCCTATTCAATTGATTCGCGGGAATCATACAGAAATCACGACATTGACACTTGATGCAAGCACTGGTTTGTTAAAAGCTATCACAACTGATGACTTTCGTAATAAACCAAGAAAACATTACCTTGGGTCACATTATCACTTTATTTTCAGCCATCTAAAATCAACCCCGAACAAATGAAAATCAACATATTGGTACTAGTATTTCTTGTTTTTCAAATAGGTAATGTTAGTTGGTCGCAAAAGGGAGGATTATACGGTAAAAATCGTTTTGTAGAGTTCTCGATGGTTGGAAATTCACCGGTAATAAATAATCTGACCAATAAGGCTGGTTTTTATGTTAAAAGTGGTTCTAATTCGCTTGTAGAAGGATCTGATCGTTTTAATGGTGGCTTTTATGGTGCTATCGGTATTGCACCTAGACGTAATTTTGCAATCAGTTTAAGTGGTGGATTATGGTATTCAAATTCGGTGGCTCCCAATCAAATTTTTTTCCCAGATTCATACAGTTATAGCGGTTATTCTTCTTTTTATGTGTATCATGAAAACTTGTCTATTCGAACAATGACCATCATGCCTATACTTCATTTTGGAGGAAGTAGGGAGTTACTTCCTGTTGGACTCTCGCATGAATTGGGTTTTGGTTATTCAAGTTCAAGTGTTGTGAAAAAGGATTATGTAGTTAAAGCAGATGGATCGTATGTATATGCAAACAACCAAACGTACACAGATATTCCAAAATTGATTGATAGTATTGTGGCAGTAAATGGTAGTTATATTAATTACGATCAAAAATACAAGGGATTTGTACTCATGTATGGATTGAAATTCCGCACTCCCATCAATAAGAGGTTAATGCTCAATTATGGAATCCGGTATACAGTTAATTTTGTAAATAATGAAGGTTATAACACCTACAGTACTCCGAATAATTACAACTATAACAATGCCCTTTTTGCTCAGATCGTATCTCAAATTAGAAGAACTCAATTGCGCAATTTACTGAGTTTAAATATTGGATTAACGTTTGCTTTTTAACCTGTTATTCAACGGATAAAGTGAGTAGTCTTTTATTCCAATCGGAATTAGGCTTTCAGTAAACTAACCTCTTTCTCCAATACATCAATTTTGAGTTGAAGGGTCCCAACTTGCTGAGAAAGTAAGACTAATTGTTCGCCGAGAGCATTTTTGTAGATGAGATCTGTGTCGCTGGTGTTTTCCAATGATTTTAAGCCTAATAAATCAATCACATCAGCATCGAGCAATTCGGCAATTTGAAACAAGCGTTTTACTGTAATTCCCGTTTTACCACATTCAATATTTGAATAGGAAGTGCTTGCTGTAAAACCCAATTCAAATGCCATATTCTCTTGAGTCAAACCCTTGGCATTACGTGCTAAACGAATTCGTTCTCCGATCTCCCTTTTCATAGTATAAAATTACGGGAGGAGAGCAAAAAAAGGATTTATCTGAAATTGATTAATTTACTTTAAACTGTATTAATTATTGTTTAAATGAATTTTTTTTGAAATTGGTGTAGCTGTTTCAATAACTTGAAGTTGCGCCTCCAACATGTTCAATCGGGTGCCAAGTTGTTTTTAATTCTTGAAAATCCATGATGTAATACGGATTTTCTTCTGCCATTTTAGCGAAGTCTGTTGTATAGTGAAAAACGCGTTTTACATTCACAATTGCAGCTGCTTCCAACATAGTAGCATTTTCAGTTGTGCCACCAGCATACAAAACAGCATTGATGTCCATGTGTGTACCAAATTGTTCGATCAATTCTTTTTCCGTTCCTGTAAGAATATTGATAACACCTCCAGGAAGATCAGAAGTAGCTAGTACTTCAGCAAATGTAATGGCACAAAGAGGCAACTGTTCAGAAGCAAGTACAACGCAGGTGTTTCCACCAACAATAACAGGTAAAATAGAGGAAACCAATCCAATTAATGCGTTTGTTTGTGGCGCAATAATTCCCACCACTCCCATTGGTTCATGTGTTGAGAAATTAAAATGAGAAGAAGCAACTGGATTCACTGAACTGAAAACAGCGGTGTATTTATCGCACCAACCAGCATAATAAATTACCCGATCAATTGCTAAATCTACTTCCTGATTTGCTTTTGCTGCTGTGGCACCTTGTTGGATGATTTCAGCGATAAACTGATCACGTCTTCCTTCCAACATTTCAGCAATGCGGTAACAGATTTGGCTGCGGTTAAATGCAGATCGCTCCGACCAACCACCAAAAGCTTTTCGCGCAACTACAACTGCATTCCGCAGATCTTTCCGCGAAGACAAACACATATTCGCCAAGGGCTTTCCTTTTTTATCAAGTGGTGTGTAATAGCGCCCTGATTCTGTGCGGGGAAACTGTCCACCGATGTAGATTTTGTATGTTTTCAAAACTGGTAGTCTTTCCATCTATTCTAATTTTCAATTGAAAATGTAAAATTGAAAATGATTGAATCAACGTTTTATCTGAGAATTGTTCTCCTTTGTTTTAATAATTATTGAACTCAAAATTTTCAATAATTCGTTTGATTCATTTAATAATCTATTCAATTCCAAATTTTCAGTTTCTATATATGCTATTAATAATTCAATCCAATACCCACTTTCATCGCATTCTTTTTGTGCGATACTTAATTTATGCACAAAATCTGCTTTACTAATTGCATTCTGTGCTTCTCGAACATTTGCCCCAACTGAAGTCGCTGATCTTGAAAGTTGCTTAGAAAGAATGTATTCTTTTTCATGCTCTACAATTTGTTTACAACATTTGAGTGTATCTAATGCAAATTGAAATGTTCTTTTTTTAATGTCGAATTGACTGTTTTTCATACTTAATTGTTTATCCATTTCTATTTAAGATAGTGAAAAACAACACATTTTCAATTTTCAATTTTACATTTTCAATTTTACATTTTCAAATACGCCCCCAATCCTTGCAATCCTCCTTCTCTGCCAAAACCACTTTCTTTGTATCCTCCGAAAGGCGATGTTGGGTCGAATTTATTATAGGTATTCGCCCAAATTACTCCAGCGCGCAATTTTGTTGTGAGGTTAAAAATGCGTGAGCCTTTATCTGTCCAAACGCCAGCCGCCAAACCATAAGGTGAATTGTTCGCTTTTTGAATGACTTCATCTATGGAACGGAATGTTTGAATGGTTAAAACTGGACCAAAAATCTCTTCTTGCGAAATGCGACTGGATTGTGCCACATCTGTAAACAAGGTAGGTCGACAGAAATAACCGTTTTTAGGTAATGCGCACTTGCTTTCATAAATTGCAGCACCTTCGTTTTTACCAATTTCAATATACTTGCGAATCGTTTCCAATTGCTCTTTTGAATTGATGGCTCCGATATCCGTGTTTTTATCCAATGGATCTCCAACATAAAGTGTATCCAACCGATCTTTCAATTTTTGAATGACTTTTTCAGCAACCGATTCTTGCACAAATAAGCGCGATCCAGCGCAGCAAACATGTCCTTGATTGAAGAAAATTCCATTGACAATTCCTTCAACAGCTTGATCAAGAGGAGCGTCTTCAAAAATGATATTCGCCGATTTACCGCCCAATTCTAATGTCAATTTTTTTCCCGTTCCTGCAACTGCTTTTTGGATCATCTTTCCCACATTGGTTGATCCAGTGAAGGCTATTTTGTTCACATCTGGATGATTTACAAGTGCTGCACCTGTATCTCCATATCCAGTTACAATATTCACTACTCCTGCTGGCAAACCTGATTCATGAATGATTTCAGCCAATAAAAGTGCTGTCAATGGAGTTGTTTCAGCTGGTTTTAGAACCACACAATTTCCAGCAGCCAACGCAGGTGCAATTTTCCATGCAGCCATCAACAGCGGGAAGTTCCAAGGAATAATTTGTCCTACTACGCCCAATGATTGCACGGTTCGGTTGGGAAATGCATATTCCAATTTATCTGCCCAACCAGCATAGTAGAAAAAGTGATTACATGCCAAAGGAACATCCACATCACGAGATTCGCGAATCGTTTTTCCAGCATCAAGTGTTTCCACAACTGCCAATTCACGTGCTTTTTCTTGCATCAAACGTGCAATGCGGAAAATGTATTTACCACGTTCTTTTGCTGATAATTTGGACCAAACAGTTTCGTAGGCAATGCGTGCTGCTTTCACGGCTTTGTCGACATCGGTTTCATTTCCATGAGCTACTTCAGCAATTACTTTTTCTGTTGCAGGATTGGAGGTTTGAAAGTACTTGCCTGAAGTCGGAGCAACGAATTTTCCATCGATGTACAAATCGTAGCGTTCTTTCAGTCGTATGTGAGATGTACTTTCTGGACTCGGAGCGTAGTTCCAATCTCCATTAAAGTCAAATGCCGTTTTTTCGTTTTTATTTTTTGCCATTGCGCAATTCTTAGTCTATTGAGAAATAATCAGCCGATTGATAATGCCCCGATTCTTGTTTCATAATTTGCATGAGCACATCGTTTGCGAGAGAACTTGCTCCGAAACGGAACCAATCGTTGTTCAACCAACCATTACCAAGCGTTTCTTTCACCATAACCAAGTTGTGCAATGCCAGTTTCGAATTCGAGATTCCACCTGCTGGTTTCATGCCGACTTTAATTCCGGTTGCAGTGTAAAAATCCTTGATGGCACACAACATTGTATAGGTTACTTGCATAGTTGCCGCAGGTTGAATTTTCCCCGTGGAAGTTTTGATAAAATCTGCACCTGCGTACATCGCGATATCACTTGCTCTACGCACTTGATCGAGTGAAGCCAATTCACCCGTTTCTAAGATCACTTTTAACCGAGCTTTTCCGCAGGCTTCCTTGATGGCTGCAATTTCGTCGAATACAAAGTTGTAATCACCAGATAAAAATCGTCCTCGGGAAATCACCATATCAATTTCATCAGCACCGTTTTCAATAGCAAACTTGGTGTCAGCCAATTTAATGGCACGTGAAGCTTGTCCGCTTGGAAAAGCAGTAGAAACTGAAGCAACTTTTACTCCCGAACCTTCAACGGCTTTCTTCGCTTCTGCTACCATAGATGGATAAACACAAACAGCGGCTACTGTTGGTAAGCCGGGGTGTGCATCGTGCAAATGAATTGCTTTGTAGCACATTTGACGTACTTTTCCAGGCGTATCTTTACCTTCCAAGGTTGTGAGATCGATCATGTTCAAGATCATTTTCAATCCTTGCATCTTCGATTCATTCTTGATACTTCGGGTTTGAAAACGGGCGACACGTTCCTCAACACCCACCTTATCGACCGTTGGCGAAAGGCTAAAATCTGGAACGCGTTTCTGAGTTTTATTTATTGTCATGCTATTGGCACTAGTGTAACTGTATCAAAGATAGGAAACCACACCAAAGAACAAACGACTTGTGAAAAAGAAGTGGAACTAAAAGGAATTAGTTGGTATGAGAAATGGAATTCCAGTAGATTTTGGTGTTTGAAATTCCGAGATTGTTATCTATAGACAAAAGAATGGCTATCTTGATCGAACTAAAACGCAATGAACAAGTGCAACAAGATGCGAGCAATTCATTCTTACTGGAACTTGGAATTTCTTTAAAAGAAGAAAATTCTACTAGCAATCGTCGGAAATGGGCAGAGATGATAGTTGAGAAGAAGATTGCGGTAATGAGTTTAATGAACTTACTTCAATGTGAAGCCCCGATTCCGATTCGATTTACTTGGCTTATTGGGGATTTATGCGAAATAGCTCCTGCAATGGTAGCTCCTGCTATTCCACATTTTTATGCTGTTCGAAACACGATTCTTTTTCCCAATTTTGATCGAAGTTTGGCAAAAATGTACTGGTTGTGTGGCATTCCACTGGAAATGGAAGGAACGATTATTGATGAGTTATTTCAATTGTTAATGGATCCAATGATCAGTGTTTCAACGAAAAACTATGCGCTTTCTGCCTTGTTTGACTTCACAAAACATCAACCTGATTTGAAATCGGAATTAAGACTTGTTTTAGAAGATCAATTGCACAAAAATAGTGTGTCATTTGAAAAACATGCGTTAAAATTGCTGAAAAGATGGGATGGATAGAAAGAAGGAAGTTGAATGCGTGCTTTCAGTTTGAATGCGTATCTTGATCGCACAACAATTTCTATGAAAAATGGCTATTTCTTTTGGATCGTATTGCTGATTGTTTCATGTACATCACAATCGAAGCACTTGTCAACAGAATCGAACGAAACCATCAAGAAACAAAAGATTGATTCAACTAAAACTGAATTTGAGGCTTTACCAAAACCCATTGTTATCTTTCAACAACTCAATAATTGTAAAGGCAATGAGTTGAGTTCAGCTGTTCAATCAGATGAACGACCAACTAACATTCGCAAGGAACAAAACGGCGATACCTTGGTTTTAAACTTCCAAATTGTTTCAGATTGTTGTCGTGAATTTGAGCAAGTTCTTCGTACTTCAAATGACACGATTTTTCTTGACTTTCAGTCGAAAGAAGAAAGCTATTGCGAATGTTATTGCACTTATAAATTACGGTATTCGTTAGTGAATAATGAGCGTTATGTTATTTATTTGAGGAAGAAAAAAGTTTAATTCTAATCGAACTCAGATGAATAAAAGTGTGTTTCGAGAAACGCTGCGCTATTAAGTAGGATAATTGAGAAGACTGCTGTTTTTGAAAAGTCAAATTAGCATAAAAGGCAAAGGCGCCGGGAGGCGCCTTTTTTAAATCATAATCTTCATTGAAAAATCAGTAAAGATTACTTTTCAACCTAACCTAACCACTATTCACT
>JAYSRF010000247.1:0-20449 GCA_043721195.1 Fluviicola sp.
CAATTGATTCTCATCGACAACCTCGACTATTTGAGAACCATTGAGTTTCTAAAAACCAATAACAATAAAATTGTCATCCACGCTTCTAAGTTTGAAGAATTCCGTGAGCAGTTTTTAGCCCGCTTAGAATCAAAAGTGCGCATTCATTATGCTTTTATCAAAACGGCACCGCAAAAAGTCATAGAACAAACAGGATTGAACACCATCGAAGAGCGCATTATTTTCCTGAGCGATTCGGATAATTACGTCTTGATTACTCCAACAATGCGCTATGGAGATGTTGAAATTCCAGTGCTCTCACAACGACAATTGTATACGCTTGACCAAACAGGAACAGCCTTTTCAATTGAACGCAATGAGCGTGAAGAACAACAGCTATTGCAAAGCGTTTACCGCACACATTCAGATTTTGAGGAACAAACGGGAAATGAGTTTTTCTACCTGCACAAACAACAATTTTTAGATGAAGCTTGGTTCCTCGATGCATTTGAATACTGGAATGAATTGGGTTACACGATTCTAGGTTTCAACTCACTAAAAAACAACAACTTGAATTCGAATAGAATGAAAGTTACCATGCGGGTGAGCAGTGAAATTGATTGGTTTGATACAGCTGCTCGGGTTCAATTTGGCAACCAAGATGTAACGCTCAAACAAATTCAAAAATCGATCAATAATAAAAGTCGGTTTGTAAAACTCGGTGATGGTACCATGGGTTTGATGCCCGAAGAATGGATTGCCCAATTTTCGCGTTATTTCCGATCGGGAGAAATCATCGAAGATCGCATTCGGATTCCGAAAAGTCAATATGCGTTGATCGAGGAATTGTACAAAGAAGAAGTGCTTTCAGACGAGGTGAAAAACGAATTGGCTTTTTACAAAGAGAAAGTAGCGGAATTTGAACGCATCGACGCGATTAAACCACCAAAAGCATTAAAAGCCACCTTGCGCGATTACCAAAAAGAAGGATTAAACTGGCTCAATTTCTTAGATGAATTTGGATTTGGCGGTTGTTTAGCCGACGATATGGGATTGGGTAAAACCGTTCAGGTATTGGCTTTTATCTTACTTCAGAAAGAAAAACGCGATCACAATACCAACTTGGTTGTTGTTCCTACTTCACTTATTTTTAATTGGCTGGCTGAAGTTGAAAAATTTGCGCCAACCTTGCGGATTCGCAGCATACATGGAATCAATCGGGTAAAAGATTGCGCCGATTTTGACCAATACGACATCATTCTCACCAGCTACGGCACCTTGATGTCCGACATTACATTTATGAAGAAATACCGCTTCAATTACATCTTCTTAGATGAATCACAAGCGATCAAAAACCCAGAATCCAAGCGTTATAAATCGGTGCGTTTGTTGCAAGCGCGCAATCGCATTGTATTAACTGGAACGCCGATAGAGAACAACACCTTTGATTTGTACGCGCAACTTTCATTCGCCGTTCCAGGATTATTAGGAACAGCAAAGTTGTTCAGCGATCATTACGCCATGCCGATTGATAAATTCAAAGACTCAGCACGCGCCAAAGAACTGCAACGCAAAATCAATCCGTTTTTATTGCGCAGAACCAAGAAACAGGTGGCGCATGAATTGCCAGAGAAAACAGAAATGGTGATTTACTGCGAAATGGGTGCTGAACAACGCAAAGTTTACGATACTTATAAAGGCGAATTCCAGAAATTTTTGTCGGGAATCAAAGATGACAACTATTCCAATGGCAATATGCACATCTTGCAAGGATTGACCAAATTGCGTCAGATTTGCAATTCGCCAGCTTTGTTGAATGATCAAGAATTTTATGGTAATGATTCGGCCAAAATGGAAGAGTTGTTGGAACAAATCAGTTCAAAATCACCACACCACAAAATCCTTGTTTTCTCCCAATTTGTGGGCATGTTGAATTTGATTAAAACCGAACTCGATCAACGCGAAATTCAGTACACGTATTTAACTGGTCAAACAAAAGACCGACAAGAACAAGTCAATCGTTTTCAAACAGATGATGAAGTGCGTGTGTTTCTCATTAGTTTAAAAGCCGGAGGAACAGGATTAAACCTCACGGCTGCGGATTATGTGTACATCATTGATCCTTGGTGGAATCCAGCAGTCGAAAACCAAGCAATTGACCGTTGTTACCGCATTGGACAGCAGAAAAACGTGATGGCTATTCGGTTGATTTGTCCCGATACTATTGAAGAGAAAATTCTCCGTTTACAGGAATCTAAAAAAGCATTGGTCAACGATTTGATTCACACAGATACCAGTATTTTGAAATCATTATCAAAAGCAGATTTGATGCGATTGGTCGATTGATTCATCTGGAACAAATCGCAGCTATCTTGCTGTTAAATAACCAGTCAAATTGCACTAAAACAGTATATTTCCAACAAATAAAGAACCTTGGCTAGAGAAGTAATAGTTGGAATAAAGATGATAAACAACGATTTAACAAAATAGAAGCAGACAGAATATTTTTTTGTCAACTAAAGTGACTTGTAATCAATTTTAGCCTACAATTAGGGGATTTAATTGATTAGCTTTGAATTGAATTAAAACATTATTCATTTATGAAAAAACACTATTCACTGGGAATACTTTTCCTCTTATTAGCAATCTTTTCCACCAAGGCACAAGTGGAATCGCGCAGCAAAGTGGCACATTGCTATTTTGATGAATTATTGGAACAGCAGATTAAAAATGATCCAGCCGTTCAAATCAGATTAGATGCTATGGACATGGCGGTAGATCAATATCTAACTGCAAAAGAGAAGGGAAATGGAGGAGAAATCATTAAGAGTCTAAACGACAAGATTATCATTCCTGTAGTTGTTAATGTTGTGCATCAAAATGGTCCTGAAAACATTACGGATCTTCAAGTCATTAGTCAACTCAATGCATTGAATGCATACTACGAAAATTATGGAATTCAATTTTGTTTGGCAACCAAAAAGGGTTCTATTAATTTAACTTCCATCAACACGCCGGCAGGAATTACGAGTACAACACCTGGGATCTTTCATTATTACAGTCCTTCATTGACCAATCATGATGTATCCCAACAAGTGGCGTTAAAAAACACATTAAGCACACTGCCAGCTGAAAATTATTTGAAAATTTGGGTTGTAAATAACATTACATCAGCAGGTCTTCCGCCAGGATCAATTATCCAAGGATACTCTTCGTTGCCAGAATCAACATCTACTTACATGGATGGTGTTGTGATGGATTACAACGCTTTTGGTGATATCGCTACATGTGGTTGTTCAACATTAGCTTCCTATAGCCAATTAGGTCGCGTACTCGTTCATGAAACGGGTCATTATTTAGGATTGTTCCACACTTTTCAAGGAGGATGTGCTGGTATGAATGCTACTACATGTGCTACAGAAGGCGATCGCGTATGTGATACCCCACCTGTAACCGTTAATGGAAATACGGGATGTCCAGCTCCAGGATGGAACACGTGTAATGAAACACCCAACTTACCAGATGACATTCATAATTACATGGATTACATCGATGAATCGTGTATGACGGGCTTTACAACAGGGCAAAATAATCGTATGCATGCAATGATCACTTTGTACCGTGCTAACCTTGGAAGTTCAACAAATTTAGTATACACAGGGGTTAATTGTAACAATGAATTAATGGCGCATTTTACAGCTAGTACGTATGCAACATGCACTGGAACGCCAATTACATTCACAGCAAATCCAGTTGTTGGAGCAACCTATACATGGGATTTCGGAGATGGAAGTAGTGCAACAGGCCCCGTTGTAACACATACCTTTACCTCGGCATTTGCACCAGTTGAAGTTACATTAATCATGAGTAATGCGACTGAAGAAATTGCAAAAAGTGAACTGCTGTTTATTTCAAACTGTTCACCGATCAACAATACAGAAAGTACTTGGTTATTTGGGTATCAAGCTGGATTAAATTTCAACTCAGGAGTTCCAGTCTATGATAATTCAGCAGATGTCAACAATACCATGCTAGGGAATCATGAGGCAATCGTATCACAATGCAATGCGGCTGGAAATTTACTTTTTTACAGCAATGGTGTTACAATTTGGGATAAAAATCACTTGATGATTTCAAATGGTATTGGAGGAGATGAGAGCAGTGCAACCGGTTCAATGGCTATACCAAATCCAGCAAATACAAATCAGTATTATTTATTCAACACCAGTTTAAGTAATGGTTTGGTTTATAGTATCATCAATATCTCTGGAACACAAGCAAGTGTTGTAAGTAATAGCAATAACGTGCCTACGCCAGCAGGATATATTCAACAAAATGGTACACTTTGGAGCGGAGAAGGAATAACTGCGATACCTTCCTGTAACAATGACTATTGGATCATTGTTCATGGAAAAAAAGCTGAGTATGACAATTATATAATGGTCTATAAATTATCTACGGCTGGTTTAGTGTTTCATTCTGAACAGTCATTGAATTCATTTAACGGCTATTTCTCAACAATCGAGGCATCACCAAACGGTAAAAAAGTACTGGTCTCTGAATTTGTAGGAAATAACATGTATTTATGTGATTTTAATCCTGTAAATGGCTCGTTTACTGGTGTAACAATCTTACCACGTGAACGCATGTATGGAACTTCTTTTAGTCCTGATTCTAAATTATTCTATGGAATTATGGAAACCACTGGTGAAGTATTCCAATACGAACTAGCTGCACCCAATGTATTTCTTTCCGAACTAAAAGTGGGGACGCTTATTAATACATTTTCAGTTAAGAGACTTGGCATGCAAATGGGACCAGACCATAAAATCTATATCAGTCGAAACATGCAACAAATGGCGGTTATTCATGCACCAAATGAACGTTCGACATTGAGTCAACCGAATTTATGTTTCTTTGATAACAATGGTCCTTTTCTAGATGCTTTGCCTGCTAGTGCCGGGCTACCGAATATGATTGACGCCAAACAAATAGAATTTTCGAGTGATACGATCTATTCAACAGAAGAACGTTGCGATACATATACTTTTAGTTCAAATATCTGCGCAAGTAGCTATTCTTGGAATTTTGGTGATCCTTCCTCTGGTTCTGCTAATTCTGCTAGTATTGCTTCACCAACGCATGTGTTTTCTGGTCCAGGAACCTATCTTGTAACAGTTACAGGAAATGGTGTGACACTTTCACAAACCATTATTGTTCCTCCAGGTTGTTTACCATGTGTCTGCCCAACAAGTGCCTCGTTCTCCTATTCCATTGATGAAGAACGTTGTGTCGTTAAATTCAATTCAAATCAATTAATCAATAGTTGTTTAACCAATGTTACTTATTCGTGGGATTTTGGCGATGGAACCATTGGAACTGGAAGTGATCTGGAACACAGTTTTTCCCATGCAGGAATCTATACTGTTTGTTTAACAATAGCTGCTTCTAACGGAACGGAGCTGTGTACAGTAACATCTTGTAAAAGAATCGAAACAAAATGTACTCCACCCTGCGATTGCAAGTTAAAACCAAGTTTCACTTATGATTTTGATGAAAAAGAATGCTTGTATACCTTTAATGGTATCCATGGCGGACCTACATGTTTAGAAAATGTTGAATATACTTGGGACTTCGGAGATGGAACAACATCCATGGGTCAGACTACAGGCCACGTGTTTCCTGAAGCAGGCTCCTTTGAAGTGTGTCTAACAGTTACTGTAAGAAATGAAAAGGGTGAAGAGATTTGCAGTGAAAGATACTGTGAAACCGTAAAGTCTCCATGCAGAGGAAAATGCGATTGTAAATTAACACCTACTTTTGAACTGACCTATTTAGAAAGTTGCAAATTCTTGTTCACTGGTTTTTCTGGTTCTCCATGCATGAATATAACCAGTATGGAATGGTTTGTGAATGACGTTGGTCCTCTTTCGAGTCAAACCATGATCCACCAATTTGAGGTCAATACAGCCTATAACATTTGTTTTGTTGTTAAAGGTGATAATGGTGACGAAAAGTGTGAAGAGAAGGTTTGCGCTGAATATTTTTACACCGATTGTTACCCACACCAAGGGAATAAAACAACCGATTTCACAGCGGACAACGCACTTCCGAAGTTGATGGTGTATCCCAATCCAGCGAATGAATCGTTCAATGTAAAATTGCTGATGGAAACGGACGCTTCTACACAAGTAACCTTAAAAAGTGCTGATGGTAAATTGATTGGTAGCTACACATTTATCAAGGGAAATCAGGAAATGGAAATACACATTCCTGCAACACTTTCAAATGGATTCTTGTTTGTAGAAGTACAATCTGGAGATTATTTGTTCACTGAAAAACTATTGATCATTCATTGATCCTTTGTGTAAACGAAACAGGAAAGGTTGCCCAAATGGGTGACCTTTTTTGTTATTAACCTGGGTTTAAGTCTGCTTGAAATGAACCACAACTAGACAGATCGCCATTACTTCATTCTTCCTTCTTCCCAACAACTTCTTCTTTATCCATTGGGTCTAAACTCGCAAACGGGTAATTTCCAAATGCCATTGAAAGTCGATTGATCCCGAAAACCTTTCGCGTGTAATGGTTGGAAATAATAATCATACACACCGTATCTTTTCGCATACTGGCATAACAAGCGGTATTTCCATGCCACCAACCTGTGTGAAAAAAGAAAGTCGATTTCCCTTGTTCTTCACGGATTCTGATTCCCAACCCGTAATTCGCCTTTCCAGGATTTTCATAACTGTATCCTTTAAACATTTCGCTTTTCATGGCTTTGCTTAAAAAATCGGATGCATACGTTCCTTTGTCAAAACGCAAGAGGTCGCGAGCGGTGGTGTAGAGATTTTTATCTCCGTAAACGCCGTCGAGATTCGTTTCTTCTTGAAAAACACCTTTCGAATTGTATGAAAGTGCCCGCTGATCATTTTTTACATTCGCCGTCATGATAAACGAATGTTTCATTTTTAGCGGATCAAAGATCAATTCCTGAATGACTTTTGGATAACTTTTCCCCGTCACTTTCTCAATAATCAACGCCAATAAGGCATAATTGGTATTGCAGTAAGCGAATTGAGTGTTGGAAGGGAAATACAACTTTGGACGGAATTTTTTAAGAATCGCCAATACTCCTTTATTGGTCAACTTCATGTTTGGAGGGCACATTTCTTTCGTGAAATAACCGTAATACGGAATACCACTGCGGTGATTGAGCAACATGCGCACAGTAATTCCGGTGTAGGGAATCTCTGGAAGATACGTGCGAATATCCTCATCAAGTTGAATGCTATCTTGATCTATCAATCGCAAAACAGCAACTGCCGTAATTGTTTTTGAAATAGAAGCTACATGAGTTGGTGTTTCCGGGCTAAACCGAAGATCTGTTACTTCATTCGCTATTCCTTGATACCGCTCAAAAATAATTTCGCCATTTTTTGCAACCAAGAACATTCCGTGAAAAGCGTCGAGTTGCAAACGATCGTAAAAGAATGATTCAATGGAATCATAATGCGCGACTTTATATCCTTTCGGCAATGGATTAAAGTGCGGATCAAAAGGAACGACAACTTCTTCTTTCTGCGCTTTTCGTTTGGCTTTTGTTTGTACCACTGAATAGCGATAAATTAAAAATGCAACTACCGCTAATAAAAGGAGGATAAAAAGGGTGACGAATGTTCGTTTTTGTTTCATGCGAAAAGCAAATATAAAGGGAATTATGAATTAATTATCTTTACAAGAATTGAATCCATTATGAAAACAGCCATCAAATACATCGAATTAAAATCTGGTTTTGGCCATAGTGGTCCTGCTTGGATTGGACTCGTCTCATTTTCCAAAAGTGGACGTACCATTTATTTTGATGGGAAAGCGTTCCAAAGTTTGGATGGCAATGGAATTTCCAGCAATTTTTATGATCTCGAAAATGGAGACGAATACTGGATTTCAGGAGCGAAAAAAGACCAAACAGACCGACATCAATTTGGATCGGGAAAAATTCAAATAGAAGATCGAATTGTAGAAGAATACCTCACTTTTGTCAACAAGAAAAAGTTAGATTTAAAACGTTTTGAGCCTTGCACAGTAGATCAATTAGTTCCAATAAAACGGATTCATGAATATGAAAATCAAGTAATTGAAAATGATTCTGGAATCAACGAAGATGCCCGTTTTAAAAAACCCAATGAACTAACTGAAAAAGAATTGGACTACTTCATCCAGTATTATGAAGCAAATTCCATTGAAGGAATGTACCTAAAAGGAAGAAAGTTTTCACGGAAGTTAATGAATGAATTGATCGCAGAAAAAGAGCGGCGCCAAAACAACAATTGAATGTAACATATTCAAACAATCGAATTGTTAACGATGATTCCATGAAGCGATGAAATACGTCTTTCTACTCTTATTCTTTTCTCCAAACCTTTATGGACAAACAAACGACACACTAAAAGGACCTGTCAATGTAATTGATGGCGTTTATATACCATTGCATAATTGTTCTTACGATACAACAGCGGTCTTATTTTCCAATGTACAATTGGTTTTCACAAAACCTGAATCCACTGAATACTCTTTTCAAGAAGGCACTAAAAACTATCTAGTCCTGAACCTAAGAACCAAAAATTGTCATTGCAGCGATTGTTCTTTTTCAGAAAAAATCATTATTGAACTGCTGCCTAGTGAAAAGACCTTAGCGATGCCCGTTTCAACATCTAACACTACTTGGATTCGTTGGAATTCATGGACTATGCCCAAAAAAGAAATCGGTTTTAAAGGAATGCTCATCCTAGATAATGATTGTGTTTCATTATCTCTTTGTAAGTACTTTGATGAAAATCATACTGATTTTATATTGGATTGGTTAGAAATCAATAATATCGTTATTCATCAATGATTCTATATCCAATTCAAATTTATTCCCTTATTTTAGAACGCATTAACTAAATTACAATTTATGGAAGATTTGTTAGATTCAAACACGACACACAACAAACCGTTGGTCCAAGAACGCCTCCCTAATTCAGGTGGGATTATAGCGATGGGGATTATTTCTATTGTCTTTTCTATGGGATTGATTGGGCTGATTTTATCCATTATCACCTTATCGCTGGCCAGTAAATCGCTTCAATTATATCGTGACAATCCAGATAACTATTTAGAAAGTTCTTACAAACAAGTGAAATCTGGTCGTACGTGCGCAATTGTGAGTTTATCACTTTTTGGATTAGCAATATTGATAGCGATCGTTTTTGTTGCTGCAAATTCTTGATTTATTTCGATTAAAAAGACCAGTTTCACCGTTGGGGAATAAGGCTGGTCTTTTTAAGATTTTTCATGCTTTTTCACATCGTTTTATCCTATTAAACGGAAGACAAATTGGGTTGTTTATTGCAGCCACTCTTTTAAAAATTAAACTTTCTATCTTGAATTCGATTGATTGAAATTTTTATATTTGCCCGAAAAAAAATGCAGCCATTCACCTACTTCATTGCAATTGCCTTATCTATAACAGCCTGTTCTGGCAATTATAAAGGAAAACCAGCACCACCAGTTGAAAAACTCGAAATGATTTTCGGACAAGAGAAAAAAGACCTTGAATCATTTATATCACACATTGATAGTTTGGTTGCAAACGTGGATAATCTTCCAGTTGATACCTTGAATTATGAAAAGGGATCTGTTCAGCGGTATATCGTTTATGATAGTTTGATGAATACGGAAGGTGCTAAAGATATCTATCAAAGTGATGTTATTAGACAAGAACTAAATGATGCAAACCTAGAAAAAACGAGTGTCAATTATTTAGAATTTGAATATGTCTTGAAAGCCAAAATTAAGCACGCTTCTTATTCCACTTATCTGGAGGATTTAAAAAAGATCAATCACATTATCTACATTAAAACAATCAGTTTTTTACTGCCAAAAGAAGAAGGAAATGATTCATTTACAGGAGGATTTGCTTTAGGTGTGGTTTATTTGATCGACACAAAATTAAAAAAGGTCGTCAGCGTAAAAGTACTTCAGGCTGAAAGTTCAACGCAAGTCGAATCCACTTCTTTGGGATTATCACAAAGCGTTTTGAATATAGACTTTTGGAAGAATTATCGATTAGAACAAGCGTCCGCAATCTACTCTATTTTAAACTAAATCAATCTACTATGCCTATTGTTTTCGGAATTTACAACATCCTTATTAAAACGTTTCTCGCACATGAATTAGGCCTCACTCAGGAGGAACAAGCAAATATGGTTTTTGAAGTCAGACAGCGCGTTTTTCATCTGTTTTGGATTCCTGTTATTCCACTTTACAAGATTTATATTGTCACTACAAATGGTAGTACTTATCATGTGTCTGCTGAGGTTGAAGCTTTCATGAAACAAACAAAAGGCGTCCGAACTCCATGGTATAGTTTTGCACTCCCTCTTTTAGCCATTGTTATTGGATTAGGCGTCTATATTTCTGATTCCATTGATGCAAGTAACCGTGAAGAAAGAGCTGCCAACGAACAAATGGCTTTCGTGAACCACACACAAGAATTAATTAAACACCCTCAAAAAGGCGATATTCTTGTTTTGACACCACAATCTCGATGGGCAACTGATTTAGTTGATTTTTATAGTCAAAAAGTGCTGATAAGTTTAGATGAATTTGAAAATAATGCGTTCAAGTCAACGGCAACTTTAATTAATCCAACCCAATTTGATCGCAATCTATTCACCGTGGAAAATCTATTTCAACTACCTGATTCTATAGATTTTAAAACAACAGAAATGGTGGTTTTAAAAAATGACCTCAAGAGCTTTTTAGGTAAAAAATCAAGCAATTCAGGTTATTATTTAACTGGAGGTGTTGCTATTTTTGGAAATCGTTTCGTGGTACAAGAGGTTTTACACAGAGATGCTCCCAATCTTTTTGTTGACTTTGACGCCAATTACGATCTTCTTGCCCAATTAAGACTCAGCTATTATGGTCCTATTGCACGAATTACAAAACTTGAGCCTCTAACAGGGATTTCAGGCACCCCAAGCTATAGTAAAATCCTTGCAAATGAAGATAATATGCTCTTTCAGCATACGATTGACTTACCGATTGAAGACTATACTTCTGATTTTACAATGCGTTTAACCATCCAAACTGAAACGGGGAAAAAATACAATTTCTTGATTTCAAGAAACGGTGAAAAGGCTTATGCTCGAAGGGTTATTTAAGAATTTCTGTCAATTAACTGCCAAACACCTGCGAGCAAATAAACAGGGTGACTTGAATTCCCAGTAAAATCCAGAAGAGCATAAAGCTTGGTTCGGTCGATTCGGCAATCTTTTTACTCGCCAATTGCGTCACAGCTTCTGGTAAATTCAAGTCATCTCTTTTAAGATCCAACTGATCCAATTTAATTTTCTTCAACAGGTAATTGATGACTTTGCGTTGAACCGTCGAATTAGTAGGATCATTCTTGTTTAATTGAAGCAATTCCGATTTTAATCTTGCTTGTTTGGTGATGGTTTTCATCCAATTTGGATTGCGTTCAATGAATTTTTCAACAATGAGTTTGATCTTCGGTTCTACCAATCGTGCACCATTTTTAGTCCAAATACCAAACAAGAGTGTATCAATAACCACCTTATTTGCAACCAAAAAATACAAAACCAAAAAGATCGGAGCACCCATAAAAATGATACAACCGCAAGGATTACTGACCGCTAACGCTACAACAAATTGTAAAGCAACTATTCCTCCTCCACCATGTGCGCCACCCATTCCTCCCATCAAATCACTGCTTTGAAACAGGATAACAAAGAAAAAGATCAGTGTCAATAACAAACCAACGGCTGCAATGAACAGCCATTTTAAAATGGATTTGAAACTAAGTTTAGCGTAGAATTTGACATGTTCGTTCATACCTGTGGTTTGTTGTACGGTATAAACTTAACAGAATTCGGGTTTCGTCCTATCAACTAATCGAAATTTGAAACCGAATCTCAAGTTAATACGAACGATTGTTGGCACATTGAACAGTTTGATCTCTTAAAATTCCAAGTTTCTACAGAATTAAAGGCCTAATTTAGCACTATCAGAAATTCATAAATGTAAAACACCATGCGTTACACGGTCATTTTTTGTGTTATGTTGATCATCGCCTTCCAATCGATTGCTTTGGGACAAGATCAAACAGTGACCGTCTCAGGAGTAGTAAAGGATTCTACAACGCAAACAGCTTTACCGTATGTCAATGTAGTATTAAAAACAGCAGTAGACAGCGCCTTTATCATGGGAATTTTAACCGATGAAGAAGGACGATTTTCGCTTACTGGAATCAAACCTGCTACTTATTATTTGGAATTAACGTATTCAGGGTTTACAACCAAAAAACAAGCATTGTATGTTGGAAGTCTTTCCCGTTTTCTGGATGTAGGAACACTCGAACTCGCAGAATCATCAACCGAATTGGGAGAAGTGGTTATTTCAGCCAAACAAGATGAAGTGGGATCAAAACTTGACAAAAAAACATTTTCAGTAGAAGACAACATCAGTCAAAGCGGTGGTTCAGTATTGCAAACGATGCAGAATTTGCCCGGTGTTACGGTACAAGATGGGAAAGTTTTGTTGCGCGGAAATGATCGGGTAACAGTATTAATTGATGGAAAACAAACTGCATTAACGGGTTATGGTAATCAAACTGGGTTAGATAATATTCCAGCTTCAGCGATAGAAAAAATTGAAATCATCAACAATCCTTCGGCAAAGTACGATGCCAATGGAAACGCAGGAATTATCAATATCATTTACAAAAAAACAAAACAAGAAGGTTGGAATGGAAAAGTAAGTTTCACAGGTGGATTGGGTGCTTTGTGGATCAAAAAAGAAAACTTGCCAAGCATTCGTCCACAGTACCAATTCACACCAAAAGTGAACCCATCTTTTGCATTAAATTACGGGAAAAATAAGGTAAATGTGTTTTTCCAAGGCGATTACCTCTACACCCAAACGCTCAATAAAAATGAATTCGTAACCCGCGAATATGCCGATGGAACAATCATTCAGCAACAAACAAAACGCAATCGGAATACACATTTCACAACACTAAAAGCTGGAATGGATTGGAACATGAATGCACAAAACACCTTCACGATTTCAGGATTGTTTGGAAGTGAGAAAATCCTCGATAATGGAGATGAACCCTTTTTTAATGCAGATAATACAGAGCGTTTGCGCTTGTGGCAGTTTCTAGAAGATGAATTGAAAACAACTGTCATGGCCACTGGGGCGTATCAACATAAATTCAAACAAGCAGGACATGTATTAAACATCGGTTTTAATTACACCTTTCACCGAGAAGACGAAAAGTACTTTTTTGACAATATTTTACCTGCTTATTCAGGAAAAGATGCATTCAAATTACTTTCAGATGAACAGGTTGTAGACTTTACGGTTGACTACAACAAGCCGTTGAAATATGGTCGAATTGATGCTGGTTTGAAGTTGCGAAAACGCGACATTCCCACCAATATGCAATTTTTCCCGGGACTCAATTCACCGCTGGACACCAATGCTGGAGGTTGGGCTGTTTACAAAGAAATCATCCCTGCCATTTATGGAAATTATGTCTTCGAGAGTAAAAAAATAGAAGCAGAAGTGGGTTTGCGCCTTGAATATGTTCGTTTGCAATACGATGTGAATCCAGAACACAATACGTATAAAAGCAGTGGTTACAATTACACACAACCTTTTCCCACAGTACGTTTGGGGTATAAAATCAACGATCAACAAAAGATCTCCGTGTTTTTTAATCGACGAGTAGACCGCCCGAATGAAGTTGATATTCGCATCTTTCCAAAATACGATGATGCAGAAATCATTAAAGTAGGAAATCCTGGATTGCGACCACAGTTTACCAATGCCGTTGAATTGGGATATAAAGCCAATTGGAAAGGTGGATACTTCTATTCGGCTGCTTATCATCGGTTTGCAACTGGAACTATTACCCGTATTTCTTCCACAGTCGCGGGGAGCAATCTGATTTATGCTGTTTTTCAGAACGTCAACAAAAGTTACAACACTGGATTAGAGGTCGTGCTTTCGCAAACGGTTGCCAAATGGTATTCTTTTAACGTGAACGTAACAGCCTATCGCAATCAAATCGACGCATTTACAGTTGAAAACAGTTATCCAACGCCCCATTCATTTTCAGCTGCTGAACAACACAATTATTCGGGAAGTTTTAAACTCAACAACGCTTTTCATTTCACACAGAAGTGGGATGCACAACTCACCGCAATTTACCTTGCACCAGATATTATTCCACAAGGGAAAATTGCAGCACGGTTTTCACTTGATCTGGGAATTAAAAAAACCGTTCAGAAAGGAAAAGGAGAAGTGTTTCTCAACGCAACCGATGTGTTGAATACCATGGTGGTCAAAAAGCGCATTCAAGGCGATACTTTTTCCTATACAAGCAGCGATTATTATGAAACGCAGGTCATTCGATTGGGGTATAGTTATAAGTTTTAGGTGTCATTTCGAGCGTCAAATAAACGATGAAATACTCGCGTAAATTCGCACTATTCCGTGTCAAAATTAAAGACCAAACACAATCGTAAATTCGCAATTTTACGTGCCAAATTCAAAGACTAAATACACCCGTAAATTCGCAATTTTACGTATCAAATTTATAGACCAATCATACCCGTAAATTCGCACTATTACGTGCCAAAGTGATCATCAATAATTCCTTCTAATCGTTGAATTTAATTAAACCACCTAAGGACACATAGTAAACATAGGGAATTCTATGTGTACTAGTCTGGTTCAAATTGTTCATTAATTTCTCTTGAGCTATATCAGAAAAATCAATGAAACCATGGTATAATCACTAGAAAAACTACTTTTACCCCATTCAACGCTACATGAAAGCACACACAACTTCAAGCAGACTAAAAGCCATTGTTGGTGGTTCCATCGGAAATTTGGTGGAATGGTACGATTGGTATGCTTATTCAGCATTTGCGTTGTATTTCTCAGCATCCTTTTTCCCGGAAAGCAATAAAACAGCACAATTGATGAACACCGCTGGCATTTTTGCTGTTGGTTTTCTCATGCGTCCAATTGGTGGTTGGCTTTTTGGCAGTATCGCCGATAAATCAGGAAGAAAACGAGCCATGACTTTGTCTGTGTTATTGATGTCTTTTGGTTCTTTGCTCATTGCAATTACTCCAACTTACAGCAGTATAGGAATTGGCGCGCCCATCGTTTTATTGACCGCACGATTATTACAAGGACTCAGTGTTGGCGGTGAATACGGAGTGTCGGCAACGTATTTAAGCGAGATGGCGAGTGATCATCGCCGTGGTTTTTATTCGAGTTTTCAATATGTAACACTCATTGGCGGTCAATTGGTCGCATTGGGCATTCAGTTATTGTTGCAACATGTCATCCTTACTGAAACCCAATTAACTGAATGGGGTTGGCGCATTCCATTTGTGATTGGTGCATTGCTTTCACTCATTGCACTCTACCTGCGGAGTAATATGGAAGAAACCGCCACATTCGAAGCCCACAAATCAGATAAGAAAAAAGGAACCATTCGCGCACTTTTACAACATCCCAAAGCCTTGATCACTGTAATTGGTTTAACACTTGGCGGAACATTGGCATTTTACACCTACACGACGTACATGCAAAAGTTTTTGGTGAATACAGTGCATCTTTCAAAAAGCGAATCAACGCTCATTTCCTTTTGCACCTTGTTCCTATTCGCCTTACTGCAACCGCTTTTTGGTGCATTATCGGATAAAATCGGAAGACGACCTTTACTCATTGGTTTTGGTGTTTTGGGAACACTCTTTACCGTTCCATTGTTACACGCCTTGAGTCAAACAACATCGATTTGGACAGCTTTTTTCTTGCTCATGGCGGCACTCATCATTGTAAGCGGTTACACGAGTATCAATGCCATTGTGAAAGCAGAATTATTTCCCGCAGAAGTGCGTGCCTTGGGCGTTGGATTGCCCTACGCATTGACCGTAGCGATCTTTGGTGGAAGTGCAGAGTACGTTGCCCTTTGGTTTAAAAACGCAGGACATGAATCGTATTTCTATTGGTATATCACTACGCTCATTGCCGTTTCATTGATCGTTTATTTACTTATGAAAGACACCGGGAAACGCTCAAAGTTAGATGAGGACAATGAATAACAAGGATTGTTGATTCTATTACTTGATTCCGTTCAACCTTTACCCCAACCGAAACCCCGATGGCGTAAGCGCAGTTTGTTTCTTGAAAAAATGATTAAAATGCGCTGGTTCTTCAAAGCCCAAACAATACCCTATTTCTGCAATATTCCAACTGGTGTGTTTTAACAAGGACTTTGCTTCTCGGATCAACCGATCGGTGATGTGATGGGTGGTTGTTTTTCCGGTTGTTGTTCGAATCGCGCGATTGAGATGATTGACATGAACCGAAAGTTGATCAGCGAAATCACTTGCCGAACGCAGTTCAAAACGTTGTTGCGACGATTCAATGGGAAATTGACGCTCCAATAATTCGGTGAAAACGGCTGTTAAACGCGAATTGGAATCGGGGTGTTTGTAGATACTTTCATACGGTTGTAGTTTCAGCGCAAAATGAATCAACTCACTGACATAGGTTCGAATAAGATCGTATTTGAAGGCATAATCTGAAGCAATTTCTGCTAAAATCTTATCGTAAATCGTTTGCAAATCGTCTTCCTGTTGCTGGTTTAACGCATAAAATGGTTTGCTTCCAGGTTTAAACATGGGTAAATCAGCTGGTGAACCAAGCGCATCATCGCGGAAAAAAGCTTCTGTAAAAATGCAAAAACAACCCGCGTTTTCTCCCGAAATCTTTTCCAATGTATACGGCACTTTTGGACTAAAAAACAACAAGTTGGAGCCCGAAACTTCTAAACTTTTGTCAGCATAATGGTAAATGCTGGTTCCTTTGTACAAGCTGATTTTATAAAACTCACGCCGATTGTAGGTCACGTGCTTGAACTCTGGTTTTTGCAGATCTTGGATGCGCATGACGTTGAATTGCCCAATCTGCTGCTGCAGTTTATCTGGAAGCCAATTGCGTTCTTGCGTATTTTCCGAGTGTACCGTATTCATATTGCACTAAATTACAAAAATCAAACCAGTGGAAGGTTTTTTACTCTTCCACTGGTTTTGACTTCTATTGTAGTTATTTTTCTGGATTAATCATCCGATCTGCTCCTTGACGTTCAACCATCCAACCTGGATATTCTTGACTCAATGCACTAATTGTATTCAAACGGTTGAGTTCTTCTGGTGACAATTCAAGGTTAACTGAAGCCAAGTTGTCTGTCAATTGCTGTACGGTTTTCGCACCGATAATAGTACTTGTAATGCCTTTTTGAAGACGTACCCACGCCAATGAAACCTGTGCAACCGTAGTCTTATGGACTTCACTAATCGCTGTCAAGACATCAATTACATCATACCCCTTTTCCTTGTTGATGGGTGGGAAATCAAAAGCATCGCGGCGATTACCACCTGCTGCGACATCACGACCATATTTTCCGGAAAAGAAACCACCTGCCAAAGGACTCCAAGGCATCACAGCCAATTGCTGATCTTTTGCCATTGGAAGAATTTCACGTTCAATATCACGTGCACCAATCGAATAAAAATACTGCAACCCTTCAAATGCATGCCATCCGTTTTGACGAGCAATACCTTGCGCTTTCATCACCATCCAAGCAGGCCAATTACAAACAGCGATGTAACGTACTTTTCCAGAATTCACTAGATCATTGAGCGCGCGCATCGTTTGTTCAATGGGTGTAAGCGGATCAATCCCATGCACATACAATACATCAATGTGATCGAGTTGTAAGCGTTTTAAACTTGCTTCTACCGATTGAAAAATGTGGTAGCGTGAAAGTCCAACGTTGTTATGGGATTCCGACATGCGGCCACGCACTTTTGTTGCGATGACCAATTCATTGCGGTTCAATCCTGCATCTTTGATCGATTTTCCAAGTAAACTTTCCGATTCACCGTAGGAATAGATATTCGCCGTATCAATGAAATTAATTCCAGCATCTACTGCGTTTTTCATCAATTGATTGACCTCATCTTGTTGCAGCATACCAATTGCCTTCCACATTCCATCTCCTCCAAAAGTCATGGTTCCTAAACAGAGTTCTGAAACGAGAAGTCCTGTATTTCCAAATAAATTGTAGTTCATATCTTTCTTTTTTAATTGCTTGATTACACCACAAAAGTAGCTTAGGTGCAATCAAAGCAGCTTACATGAAACAAACGAATAATTGTATAATTCAAACAATTTGTATAAATTAAACAATAGCTTTCGATTGTATAACATTGCCTTTTATGGATTTTGCCAAATCATTGATCTGTATTAAGGAACTGTATTACTAATTTTATGTGCGATGAAAACACAACTCTTCTTACTTCTTTCATTCCTCTCCTTTTGGGCAACCGCACAAGAAGGATTTAAAGTGATTGAAAAAGCAGAAAAAAAGTTTGAGCGTAAACACTACAGAAAAACACTTCTACTACTCAATCAAGCTGAAGAAATGAATTATGGTTTCTGTGGAAATGCATGGATGGATGCGAATAGATCCATCAACTTATTGCGCGTAAGAGTCCATTTAGCTCAAAAGAATTATCAACTAGCCAGAAATAGTCTTGATTCTATAGCGTATGAATACAGAGATGATCATTTCGATTCAATAATCGTTCGAACCTATCAATTAGAAATTGGAGTTGATTCGTTGAGTAACATGATAGATCAATCGCTTAAAAACACCTCCTTCATTTCTGAAAAATTAGATTGGTTTGCCCTAATTCCGTTGACAAATGGTGATGATACTTTGCGATTTAAAATTAAATCCGACAATCTTAGGTTTCTCTTCGATACGATGAATTACGAACAGAATCAAGAACGCTTATTTAACGTATGGCTTGCTGAATTCCTTGCATCAGATGCCTACAACGTCATCAAAGAAAACGAATAAAATCAGCTTTGTTTTCTTCTTACGGTCGCAAATTTCTAAACGGGTCGCACGGATCGCATGACAAGTGAATCACGAAATTTTTTGATTGAGCGAGCGGTTTTTTGCTCAGTGAACATTCAGCAAAAACAGTTGATAACCAGGCTTCGCAATTCGGGTCATAGCCATAATCTTGTGGATTAGAACGTTTATCTGGATGGAGTTCATAGTTTCCAGCGGGAAGAGAAACAGCATAGTGACCTGTTGCATCCGTTTTAAATGGATAGGCTTTTTTCGTGCTTTTCTCCATAAACACCAACTGATCATTTATGAAAGCTTGTGGTGTTGCCAATCGATCCAATAAAGATTGGGGTGGCGCAGCTCCTCCACAATAACTACTAGTAGACTCTATTAATCCTGTTAGCACAATTGTCTCACTGGTTTGCTCTATAAGTGTATCCGTTGGGGTGGTTTCAACATTGGAATCCGTATTCAACGTGTCATTTCCAATGGAATGATTGTTTTTTCGAGCGCACGAACTCATTACAACTAGTAAGAATCCGATTAAAAAAAGTACCTGTTTCATCATAGGTAATACTACACATAAATTTGCAAACTGTTCAAAATTAAACTAAAAATCAGTAGTGAAATGTCATTATTGCTTTGTCATTTCGTCCCACAAACAGCTTTTTTTACCCAAATCATTCCCTTTTGTCCCGAAATTGGGAACACTACTACCCGTTGTTTTACTTTTACTACACATTTACAATCACTTGTATCCGATATACTACTTTGTTATTAACTCGAAGTGCTTTCTGAGGTAGGTTATAGATGCTAATAACAGGCAAGGGGCTTCTTTTTAGGTTCACGAGATTAAACTTAGAAGGATGACGCCTTTTGAACGGAAAAAATGAAGTGCAGTGGAATGCGGGAACCGTGAAGAAGCCCGACCCGGCGGGATCACTGAAACGGTCGCAATTCCACAAATGGAGTGCATTGACGGACAAACAGCGTCGAGTTTTCTTTTGCTTACTTTTCTTTTGCGGAAAAAGAAAAGTAAGATTAATAGAAATGATATTAATACAACTGATTTTAATCGGACATTAATGATTTAAAATATAAAAACACATGCTCTCAATTATTCTTTTCATTCACGTACTTTCCGGATTCCTAGCTTTAGGTTTTGGATTGCTTGCCATTGTTTCCAAAAAAGGACGTAAAACTCACGTTTTAACTGGTCGCTTCTTTTTCTATTTGATGTTATCTGTTGCGGTAACAGCTGTAATTGTATCACTCTATAAGTTGAATCTGTTTTTGCTTCTTGTTGCTGGGTTTGCCTTCTACCAAAATGTAAGTGGTTACCGTTCTGTCAAAAACAAAGGAATGCGCCCAAATTGGATGGATTGGTCGGCAACGCTCATTGGTTTGGTAACAGGAGTTGTTATGATAAGCACCTTGAATATTGTATTAATC
>JAYSRF010000248.1:0-6994 GCA_043721195.1 Fluviicola sp.
GTAATTGAACACCGAAATAAACAGCTTGATCATCGCAAGCCACTTGAACTGTCGTTTTACAATTGGCATTGGCGCCAGGCGTTGGGTAATTGATAATGAAAGAATCCGCAACTGGAGCTGATTGCCAAAAGGCTTCGTTCAATTCACCATCTAATTCAAGAGTTTCTGCTATCCGATGAACATTGAGCGTTTTTTGGCTATATGCAAAATGGATTCCACCTAAATGGAAAATAAGAGGCAGTAATATAATTCGCACTAATTTCACTTCGTAAAATTCGTTATTTTTGAGCTATCTAGTAACAACAATCCAATGAATCGGTATTTTTTACAACAATTGACAACTCTTTTTGTTGGTCTACTATTATTCACACTTCATAGTTGTGGTCTGAAATATGTCGCACCACCAACCAATGAAGATTTAGAAAACACAAGAAGAACTGCCATTGAAGAATCCTATTCCCAAACTTTTATTTCAAGAAACAAGCAATATAAACCTCTGACTTATGGAGAATTAATTGTCGTGAAACCGAATTCTTATCGCAGACTTGATTCGCTCTATACTCGGAAATATGCTTTAGCACAAATTGGTAGTTCAGATGAAGCATTGGAACAACGCATTGAGGTTCAAAAGATGAATGCCTTAAATGATACGAATCCAATCATTTATGTAGAAAATCATTGGTATGAGTTGCAAAACGATTCAACAAGTGAATTCGTCATTGACGAAATAAGATTAACGAAAGAAAACAAGATCATTTCAGTAGAACAGCTGAATTATTTTGAAGTGACGAAAGAATGGCGCGTTTGGGCACGCAAGTATATGATTGAAGACTATTTTGTTTCTTTTTACGCTGCTGCTTCTGACCAAGAAATTGACTTTTATACAGCATATAAAGAAATGGCATCCACGATGGAAGGTCGCGAAAAACAATTTTTCATAGATCACACATTGAAAATCATGCAGCTAGCAAATAAAAACACAACGCTTTCGGCTGAAATATTACTCAAAAAACTGACGGAACAAGCTCTATCAACAGCTAATCCCGGGATCAATTTATCAGGATTCACTTATACCGTAGAACGAATCATGCAAGTTCAGGACGGATTAGATGATTTTCTCTATTATAAAGTAAGTGTGCTTTCAGCAACAATGGAAGTACCATTAGTATTCAAGTACGATTATTATTTAAGAGTTGTTCAATAAACTAGTTGAAAAGGTTTAGTCGCTCGTTCAGGATTAGCGTATTGCTGTAAACGTGTTGTCATTAAAGACGGTTGTTCAAGCATATCAGGGATCCCACCTGTTCGGTAAAACAATTTTCCTTTGGCGTGTTTGATTTCCACCCCTTCATATTTCTTTGAAAAAGCCCATTCTTCTGAATTCACTTTCAGCCATGTTTGAGCGTGATACAAACGGACAATGTGCAATTGACTACCTGTAAATTTCGCATAAGCCTCCAATTCACGCGGTACTTTCCAGCTACCATTCCATTTTCGATCGTAAACACCATAGACCTCGTTTTTAATTTTTACAGCAGCTACAAATTGATTGCTGTTGAAGATTACAAACTCACGTGACTCCAATACATGAAAGCGTTCATAAGACCAAAATGAAATCAATAAACCAGTTGCAAGGGTGAGCCAAATGCGTTTAAACGGTCGTTTATGCACATAAATAATCCAGCCAAAAACCAAAACATAGGCGGAAATGACTTCCCAACCTGCGAGTTGAAAACCACCAGAAACAGCACCTGATAAGGAATCAACCCAATTGACCCAATAAACCAATCCAAAGATGGAAAAGGCAAAAACCAGGGCAACCAATTTCACAAGGTATGGAATCCAAACAGTAAATAAGAATACCATTCCCAGCATCAAGACTGCAGATCCAAAGACCATAACACCGAGATTGGCAAGCGCGAAGTAGTTGGGGAATTGATGAAAGTGATACAAAATCAAAGGCGTAGTAACAATCGTAGCCGCAAAACCGACAGCTGTTCCTTCCCACCCTTTTCGAACCCATTTATTGGAAGGAATCCAAGCATCTATAATTGGTTTATAGAGAAGGAAAATGCCAAACATTGCCGCATAAGACAATTGAAATCCAAGATCAAACAGCATCCACGGATCAAAACAAAGCAAACCGATAGCGGAAAAACCTAAGACATTCAAAGGGTGATGCTGCCTACGAAAAACCTGCGATCCAGAAAGAATCGTAAACATTACGACAGCTCGCATAACTGCAGGTGAAGCACCTGTAATTCCACCATAAACCCAAATCAACACAATTGCTAGTATGATTCCTTGTCGTTTGGAAATCCACCTTGAGAACAAACCAATAATTCTCTGAAAAAGAAGTAAAATCAATCCAATGTGAAGTCCAGAAACGGCAAGAACATGCATGGAACCAGTGGTTGAAAAAGCATTCATTGTTTCCTGATCCAAATCAGATTTATCACCTAAAATCAATGCTTTAGAAATCCCAAGAAACGTTCCGCTAAGTTCCTTCTCCATTTGTTCGGCAAGAAAATCACGCCAAGAAGTGAGCAAACTGTTCATCGAAGTTCGTTTTCCCGTTTTTTGAATGACTTCAGATTGGCTAAAGAGAATTCCTGATACTTTTCGTGATTGATAAAACGCAACTGATTTAAATTCACCAGGGTTATTTAAATCACTAATTGAAAGTAATTTACCGCCAACAATAATTAGATCACCGCACGAAAAAGTACGTAAATCATCTTGGGCAAAAACAATGATTTTCCCGCTACACGATGCAGAAGAATCAGCCTGAATGATTGAATTCGTTTCTACAACAAGTTGTTGCTTACCACCAATTCCTTTTTTTACTTCCACAATTTCACCAGAAAGCACCACTTCAGTATTCAATTTAGTATGAATCGTATCCTTGAAAAAGCGAAAATCATTCACACTAAATAAAACTGAACCAAACGCGAACCAAAGAAAATGGAAACAAATCAGTCTACCCCAAATTGGGGGAATTATTGAATGGCGCTTTCCAAACGTAAAAAAAGCAAGTATACTAGTCAATAAAACGAAAAAAAGAGTGTTGAAAACAGTCCAATTTAGGGAATAACAACTGACTAATCCAATTAGGAATGGAAACAGAGCGTGAAGTAGCGGAAACTTTCTTAAATCCAACATATTGATTGAAAGCCGCAAAATACTAAATAGTTTATTTCGAATGATTCCAAAACAAATATTCTTTGTTTCTTTACCGCAAAATCTATACTGAAAACAATGTCAACTAAGATTCATTTTTCCATTCCTATCGTCGCGGCTGTACTTTTTTTGTCAGCATGTTCGGGCGGTGAAAAGCAAGTTACAGATCAACAAAAGGTAGTCGTTGATCAAGAAAACGGTACTGTATCTGATGATCAGGATTTTGTGTTGCCTCAACCAATTTCATTAGCTTCCGCCTTCAAAAACGCTGGTTTAAGCTATGCAGCAGGGAAAACAAACCCAGCTTCGAATAAGGATAAGTACGCTAAAAAAATTGATCAATTACTGAATTTAGGTGTTTATTCTACAGACCTTGCTTATTGTGCCATCAACAATAAAACCCAAGAAGCACGTGAATACTTATCTGCCATCCAAAGTTTAGGCTCTAAAGTTGGATTAGAGAGTGTTTTTGCTGACAAATCATTGATTGAAAAATTTGATAAAAATTTGAGCAACCAAAGTGCATTGGAGGATTTGATCTATGAAATTCAAGATAAATCGGATGCTTACATGCAAGACAATGACTTACGTTACCTAGCTGCCGTTGAATTTGCTGGAGCTTGGGCTGAAGGAATGTATCTTGGGATTGATGATACGCGTAAAAAAGAATCAACTATGAGTACTGCGATTGTCGATCAAATGACATTACTCCGCAATACAATTAAAGGATTAGAAAGCCATCCAACCAAAGATGTTCGTTTAAAAGAAGTAATTGCTCTTTTTCAAGGCGTTTTGAATACCTACGAAGGATTTCTTACAGTAAAAAATGCAGCGAAAAATGTAAATTTCAAAGCACCTCAACTTACTGCTGAAGAATTCGATAAATTGGCTGTTAAAATTGTTTCACTTCGCAACGGAATTGTTTCCCCAGCTCAAAAATAAAAGATTATGAAATTCATGAAAAACATAAGTTTTCTGCTAATTGGAATGGTTTCACTAATGAGTGTTACTGCTCTGCAAGGTGATGGTGCTTTCGATGCACAAGTCAATACATTGAAGCAAGAATGCAAAGATTTGATCAAAACAACGCGTTATGAAGGTTCAAAAGTTACTTATTACAATGTAAGCGGTACAAAACAAACGAAATCGATTGAATTGTTCATGTTCTTACCAAATGAGTACCAATTTGCAATCGGCACAAAAAAATGTTCGGTTCCTTTAACTATTCGTTTATATGATGCAGCTGCAGATGTAGAAGAACGTACAATGATTAAAGAGTTCAAAAATGTACAAGGCAAAAACTTTACTTTTTCAACGAAAGAATTGAATGTTATTTACCGCAAAAAAGTTCCAGAAGTAGAGCGTTTAAAAAACCTTCACATTGAATATTCACTTGGAACAGGAAAAACGGCGAAAGAAGCAATTGTTTTAGTAATGGGTCATAAGGCATAATTTACTTATTCTTCACGTGAAAGTCCAATAAAATGGCTAGTTTTGCACTAAATTTTAGAATACGATGATACAAGTAACTCTTCCAGACGGATCAGTTAGACAATACAACGCAGGAGCAACAGCATTGGATGTTGCTCTTAGCATTTCAGAGGGTTTGGCTCGTAATGTATTGGCAGCCAAAGTAAACAACGAAGTAATCGATGCAACTCGTCCATTGACGGAAGATTGCTCACTTCAGTTATTGACATGGAATGATGCCGAAGGGAAATCGACCATGTGGCATTCATCTGCACACTTAATGGCAGAAGCATTGGAATTTCATTATCCTGGAATTAAGTTGGCTATCGGACCACCCGTAACCAATGGATACTACTATGATGTAGATTTCATGGATTACTCCATCAAAGAGGAAGATCTAGTGAAAGTGGAGGAAAAGATGCGTGAATTGGCGAAGCAAAAAAACGCCTTTGTTCGCAAAGAAGTTTCAAAAGCCGACGCACTTGCTTATTTCACGGAAAAAGAAGATCCGTATAAATTGGAATTGATCCAAGATTTACCAGATGGATCCATTACATTTTACACACAAGGTAATTTTACCGATTTGTGCCGCGGACCGCATATTCCAGATACAGGGTTTATAAAAGCAATTAAATTAACTTCTATTGCTGGTGCATACTGGCGTGGAGATGAAAAAAACAAACAGTTAACACGTATCTACGGAATTACATTCCCAAAAGCTGCTGAATTAACTGAATACCTAGAAAAAGTTGAGGAAGCAAAACGCCGAGATCACCGTAAACTAGGAAAAGAAATGGAATTGTTCACCTTCTCCCAAAAAGTGGGTCAAGGTTTGCCGATGTGGTTACCTAAAGGTGCTGCATTGCGTGAGCGTTTAGAAAATTTCCTCAAGAAAAGACAACGCAGAGACGGCTACGATCAAGTGATCACGCCACACATTGGAAATAAGGAATTGTACATCACATCTGGTCACTATGAAAAATATGGGGCAGATTCCTTTCAAGCTATAAAAACGCCTGATCCGAATGAAGAGTTTTTGTTGAAACCGATGAATTGCCCTCATCACTGTGAGATTTTTAAATCAAAACCCCGCTCATACAAAGACCTTCCTGCACGTTTTGCTGAGTTTGGTACTGTTTACCGTTATGAGCAAAGTGGTGAGCTCCATGGTTTAACACGTGTACGTGGATTTACGCAAGATGATGCGCATATTTTCTGTACTGAAGACCAAGTGAAAGAAGAATTCAAAAAAGTTATTGACCTTGTTATTTACATTTTCAAGGCCTTGGATTTCAAGAATTTCAAAGCACAAATTTCGTTACGCGATCCGAATAATCCAACTAAATACATTGGTACGGATGAAAATTGGGAGAAAGCTGAAAATGCGATCATTGAAGCCGCAGCAGAGAAA
Source organism: Fluviicola sp. (assembly GCA_043721195.1). Lineage (GTDB taxonomy): Bacteria > Bacteroidota > Bacteroidia > Flavobacteriales_D > Crocinitomicaceae > Fluviicola. Next base: position 6,062 of record JAYSRF010000248.1, read on the forward strand.
AATCTTTCTACGTTTATTGAATATGGCGAAGCAGCATTCTACGGACCAAAATTGGACTTTATGGTTCAAGATGCGTTAGGACGTGAATGGCAATTGGGGACCATACAAGTAGATTATAACTTACCTGAGCGTTTCGAATTGGAATATACTGGAAGCGATAACCAAAAACATCGACCAGTAATGATTCACCGTGCGCCATTTGGTTCAATGGAACGTTTCGTTGCGGTTTTATTGGAACATTGTGCTGGAGATTTCCCTTTATGGTTAACTACAGATCAAGTTACAATACTTCCAATTAGTGACAAATACAACGACTATGCGCAAAATGTTTCAGAATTGCTAAATAATTCCGATATTCGCGCCTTCGTTGACGATCGCAATGAAAAGATAGGCAAGAAAATACGTGAAGCAGAATTGAAAAAAATTCCTTTCATGCTAGTTGTTGGTGAGCAAGAAGCAAACAACAATCAAGTCTCGGTGAGGCAGCGTGGTGAAGGTGATAGAGGCTCTATGAGCATTACGGATTTCGAGCAAATCATACGACAAGCGATTGAAAATGAATTGTCGACAAATGTTTAAATACTGAATGAGAAAAGACAACAGAAGACCTTTTGTAAGAAAAGAAGACAACGAACAGCATAAAATCAACGGAAAAATTACTTCCCGTGAGATTCGTTTGGTTGTTGAAGGTGAGGAACCACAAGTTATGTCAACGTTTGATGCCATTAAATTAGCAGAAGAACAAGATATGGATTTGGTTGAGATTTCACCAAATGCTGTGCCTCCGGTGTGTAAGATTATGGATTACCGTAAATTCTTATACAACCAAAAACGGAAGCAAAAAGAATTGAAAGCGAAGCAGAGTAAAGTTATTTTAAAGGAAATCCGTTTTGGTCCCAACACAGACGATCACGATTTTCAATTTAAATTGGC
>JAYSRF010000249.1:0-59724 GCA_043721195.1 Fluviicola sp.
CCAAAAGTTATCCAAAGTAGATTATTGGAAGCGTTGGGAATTCTTTGAATTACTTCATGACTTAAAGCTTGTTGAAGCTTTATTAGAAAAACTATTTGGAGCGAATGAATTTGATCAAAAGATTGAAGGTGATACTCATGCCAAATTGATGGGTGCAATTGATGACATTGAATTTGGTAACAGCAAAGATTTAGTTGAAATCGATGAACTGTTTCAATCAGGAAGTAAACTCCATGAACTATTAGAAGATAAAGAGCCTGAAATAATTAGGAATATTCAAAGTCGAGTGAACAACTGGAAAAACAATCATCTCTCTCACTTATAAAAATTCATCTCGTCCAAGTACTTGTGTACCGGCTCTGTGAGCAAATACCGCACATCTTTTCCATCTCGAATGGCCTGACGAATAAAACTCGCTGAGACTTTCATTACGGGAGCATCTTCACACATAATAATGGAAGAATGATGAGCAAATTTGTTTTCTGTGCGTAGTTCAATTTCGGCAACCTCTTCTTCTTCCTGAATCGTTAACACACGTGGGTAAACGTAAAAGGTATACTGCTGCATCAGATTTTCGTAATTGTACCACTTGTGAAGTGTGCGCAAATTATCTTCTCCCATGATCATGGCAAAGGTATGTTCTGGGTGCTTTTCCTTTAAATGTGCGAGCGTTGTGGAAGTATAATTGGGTTGTGTGAGGCTAAATTCTACATCTGAAGCACGCAGTTTTGTGTTGTCTGAAACAGCTATGCGCACTAAGGCTAATCGGTGGTAATCTGCGAGTAAGGATGATTTTTTCTTGAGTGGATTTTGCGGTGTTACAACCAACCATACTTGATCCAAATCGGTGAATTCGACCATGTAGTTGGCAATCACCAAATGTCCAACATGAATCGGATTGAACGTTCCGAAATACAAGCCTATTTTCATGGTTGGGTTAAAAATTGTTGAACCAATTCTTGTGCATCTCCGCAAGCGGTTTCCAAGTCGTCATTTACGAGAACGACATCAAATTCTGAAGCGAAAGCTAACTCTTGTCGTGCTTTGGCTAAACGCATTTCTATTTTTTCCTCCGATTCTGTACTTCTGCCACGAAGGCGTTTTTCCAATGCTTCAAATGATGGAGGTTGAACGAATACAGCCAATGCTTGTTTTCCGAAAATGCGTTTGAGGTTCAATCCACCAACAACATCCACATCAAAAATAACCGTTTTACCATCTTTCCAAATGCGGTCTAACTCAGCATTCATTGTACCGTAAAAATTATTTTCGTATACTTCTTCCCATTCTGCAAACTCACCGTTTTCAATGGCTTTTTTGAATCCATCAATGCCAAGAAAATGGTAATCTCGTCCATCTTTTTCTGTCACGCGTGGATCACGACTGCAAGCTGATACTGAAAACGCAAGTCCCAACTCTTGATTGAGTAAGTAGTGTACAATGGTTGTTTTTCCCGCACCTGATGGAGCAGAGAAAATTACGCATTTCCCGGGGTTTTGCATATCCGACATTACAATCTATTAAAGCGTATTTAATACTTGTTCTTTGATTTTTTCGAGGTGATCTTTCATCTCCACAACTATTTTCTGCATTTCAACATGGTAGCTTTTACTTCCCAATGTGTTGATTTCACGACCAATTTCTTGTGAAATGAATCCGAGTTTTTTTCCACAAAGTGGAATTTTCATCGTATCCAGAAAGTAGTTGAGGTGATTGGATAAACGCATCTTTTCTTCGGAGATATCCATTTTTTCGATGTAGAAAATCAATTCTTGCTCAAAACGGTTATCATCAACAGCCATATTGCTGATCTTTTCCAAACTTGTGCGCATGCGTTCACGAACGATGTCAATGCGCAAGGTTTCATATTGTGGAACCTCCTCTAACAATGCAGCAATTCTGTTGATATTTTGCTCGAAGTCTGCTTTGAGTTGGTTTCCTTCTTGCTGACGGAAACCCAATAATTGTTGACACGCTTCGTGCATGAGATCCATCAAAAACGCACCTTCTTCCTCTGATAATTGCTCTTTCTCGTTGGTGTAGATCTCTGGCATTCGCAAGACCATTGAAAGAATGTCTGTTGGCTGTTCTCCAACCAATTCAGCAACTGCTTTGATGTCGTTGTAGTAAGCTTGTGCTAATTCTTTGTTGATCGTGTAATTTTTAGAATCACCCGAATTCTCTAAAGAAACCGACACTTCTACTTTACCACGATCAAGGTGTTCGCCAATGATTGCGCGCAGATCCAATTCCTTCTCCCGGTAAACGGGCATGAGGCGCAAATTGAGATCCAAACTTTTACTATTCAGCGAACGGATTTCCACCACAATCTTTTTTCCTTCGAATGTTCCGGCAGCTTTTCCGTAACCTGTCATTGACAATACCATACCAACTAATTTGGGCAAAAGTAAGTAAATTGTCGGCGGTTAGGGAAATATCCGCAACAAAAAACGCCCCAGACAAAATCTGAGGCGTTCTTTTGGAAACGATATGCAGTTAGTCTTGAGCAACTGCAACTTTTGCAGGTGACCCAAGAGCGTCTTTGATTTTCAGTTCCAATTCATCCATTAATTCAGGATTATCGGCAATCATTCCTTTTACAGAATCACGACCTTGCCCTAAACGCGTTTCACCATAGGAGAACCAGGAACCACTTTTCTTCAATATATTTAGTTCAACACCAAGGTCGATGATCTCTCCAACTTTGGAGATTCCTTCGCCGTACATAATGTCGAATTCAGCTTTACGGAATGGTGGTGCCACTTTGTTTTTCACCACTTTCACTTTTACACGGTTTCCGATTACCTCTTCACCTTCTTTAATTTGACTTGCTCTTCGGATATCAATACGCATAGAAGCATAAAATTTCAATGCATTTCCACCAGTTGTTGTTTCTGGATTTCCGAACATCACTCCAATTTTTTCACGCAATTGGTTGATGAAAATACAGCAACAATTTGCTTTACTGATAGAGCCTGTGAGCTTACGCAACGCTTTTGACATCAAACGTGCTTGCAACCCCATTTGAGAATCACCCATTTCACCTTCGATTTCCGCTTTCGGCGTTAATGCTGCAACAGAGTCAATAATCAATAAGTCAACTGCTCCCGAGCGAATCAAGTTATCAGCAATTTCCAATGCTTGCTCACCGTTATCAGGTTGTGAGATCAATAAGTTATTAATATCTACACCTAATTTTTGTGCGTAAAACTGATCAAAAGCGTGTTCTGCATCAATAAAAGCTGCAATTCCGCCTTGCTTTTGTACTTCAGCAATGGCATGAATCGCCAAGGTTGTTTTACCAGAAGATTCAGGACCGAAAATTTCAATAACACGTCCTTTTGGAAATCCGTTTACGCCTAATGCTAAATCCAAGGTGATTGATCCCGATGGAATTACATCCATTACTTCGATTGGATTATCCCCTAATTTCATGACTGAACCTTTACCAAAGGTTTTGTCCAATTTTTCCATTGTAAGCTGGAGTGCTTTCAATTTGTCTGGGTTGATTTCTTTAACTGCCATACCGTTTCGTTTTTATCGTTTGTTATATCGTTTCTGCAAAGATAGAACCAGTAGATCGTAATCTATTTACGTCCTGCTAATTATTTTTTCATAAATCGAGAATTTCTTCTCCATGTATTTTTGTCTTGGGTTTTGTGATAATATGCGCCACAATTCCCGCTTCGTCTATAATAAATGTTGTGCGATGAATCCCATCATAGGTTCGTCCCATGAATTTTTTTTCTCCCCACACGTCAAATGCATCAATCATTTTTCGATCTTCATCTACTATCAATGGAAAAGGCAAGTTGTTTTTGGCGATGAACTTATCATGTGATGTAGCCGAATCCATACTTACTCCCAATAAGCTAAACCCGTTTTTAAGCAAGGTAGGATAACTGTCACGTAAACTACAGGCTTGATTAATACAAGCTGGTGTATTGTCCTTCGGGTAGAAATAAACAATCAATTTCTTTCCTTTATAGTCATTTAACGTATGAAGTTTCCCCGATTGATCGATTGCTTCAAATGCTGGTGCTTTATCTCCGGGTTGTATGTTTGTCATCTGATGAATTATTAAACGTAATGTTGACGAATTATTAATCAAATATAAGAGTTGTTTTCATTTCTCCAACAAGTTACGTGCTTTTTTGTTGAAAAAAATGAATGAATTGATTAAAATCTTGGAAATTTAGCGGCTCTTTTCAGGAATAGATAAGGTTCTTGGACAGCTGAATTTATCCTTAGCGAATGAATCCATGAAAAAAAATAAGAATCATGATCGTTATCACATTTTAAGTACACCGTTTGTTTTAACTTAGTAGCATCAAAGTGTAAAACCAATTGTATGAAAGCTCCTGTATATTTAATACCCTTCGACTTTTCTAGTGTTTCCGATCATGCTCTTCAACTAGGATTGGAACTAGCCAATCACAATGACGGTTCTATTTTATTGCTTCATTTTGTAGCAAAAAAGGCTGATCTATCTGGCGCGAAAGATCAATTCAAAACACTAGTGGATCAGTTATCAGAAAGTGATCAAGCACGCACTTCAACACGTGTTTTGGTTGGAAATATTTATGACAGTATCGCATTGGCGAGTGAATTAATCGGAGCTTCGCTCATCGTAATGGGTACACATGGTGCAAAAGGAATGCAAAAACTATTTGGAAGTCACGCGCTTAAATTGGTGAGTAGCACAAGCGTTCCTTTTATGATTACGCAAGGTGGAACTACTTCTGGTGAAATCAAAACCATTGTAATGCCTTACTATTTCCAACGTGAAAGTATTCAAATTGCCAATTTTGCTGCTTCTCTTGCAAAACAATTTAATGCAACAATTCACCTAGTTGGTTCTCACCACAAAGATGAATGGTTGGAAGTAAAAACTCAGACCAATCAAAAGGTATTAAGAAAGTTCTTCACTGAACATTCTATTCAACATGAATTACACAATTTGCCTCAATCAACATCCTACCAACAAGAGTTAATGAACTATGCTGACTCGGTTAGTGCTGATTTAATTGCGGTTTCTTATCACCACACAGACACGTTTTTACCGACCATGCATTCATTTGTTCAGGAGTTGATTGAAAACGAGAAACAAATTCCTGTATTGACTGTGAATACAGAAGATTTGTCTGTTACTTCAGGGTATTTCTTCATTTCTACATGATTGTATAAAAATGGGGATTCAGAACTCAACTTCCCTTCCCTATCGTTTCGCAATTCAATTTTCTAGTACTTTTCCATGATCCCGTTTACAGACCGTGTAGCTCAATCCATACTCGAACGCGCAATTCCTTTGCAGCATTTGACTGTGATTGTGCCCTCTGAACGGATGATTGGTTATATGCAACGTGCCTTTTATCAAGCGGATGAACAACCGAAAATTGCTCCGAAGATTATTACAATTGATCGTTGGATGCAGCAATTGGTTGACCTTCCTGTTTTGGATAAAACCCGCTTGCTGTTTCAACTGTATGCTATTTTCAAAGAAGATCCGATCGAACATGAGACCGATTCCTTTGATGCGTTTCTCAGTTGGGGACAACTCCTATTAAACGATTTCGATGAAATAGATCGCTACTTGGTTCAACCAAAACTGCTCTTCAAAAACCTACGCGACATTCGTGAATTAGAAAATTGGAGTTTCAACCAAGAAGAATTAAGTCTGGGACAACTCAAATTCATGGCTTTTTGGGATAAACTAGGTCCATACTATTTTGCATTAACCGATAAGTTGATTGCAGATCGCCGTACAACAAAAGGAAAAGTTTACCGATCTGTTGCTGAAAACATTGATCTTGTGTTCAGAAAAGATGAGAAGGCGCAGTTTGTTTTTGCTGGTTTTAATGCGCTTTCTGTAGCCGAATTGAGCATCTTTAAACAATTGTTTGTCATGGGTCGTGGTCATATTTTTATGGACAGCGATGCTTATTATTTGAATGACAATTTGCACGAAGCCGGTACTTTTCAGCGGGTTTTGCTTGAAAAATTAAGCGTGAAATCATTGCCATTTGTAGTAGATGAATTGGCGCATAAAAACGCTCAAGTAGAAATCATCGAATGCGCTCAAACCACTGGACAAGCCAAAGTTGTGGGAACATTGCTCGCTGGTTTAACTCCAGATCAACTCAATGAAACACTGGTGCTTCTTGCTGATGAACAACTCATTGTTTCACTCATTCAACATTTACCTGTTTCCATTGGCAAGGCGAATATTACGCTTGGATTACCTTTAAGAGCAACCTCACTGCGGTTGTGGGTTGATTTACTTTTCCGAATTCAAGAACAATACAATCGAAGAAAAAGTAAATCCATCTATTACAAGGAAGTCAATCAATATTTTCACCACCCATTTATACAAGGGATTTTAACCAAGGAAGAATTAAAAGCCGTTGGTTTGCTTGAAAGTACTATCGTAGCGAAAAACAGGTTGTTTCTAAGCCGCGATGAATTGGCAATCAGTGAGCGTTTTTCCAGTTTAAATCAATTGGTGTTTACTCCTTGGAACAACGACTGGAAACAAGCCATGTCTATTTTTCAGCAGCTGAATGTGTGGTTGGATGAACAATTAACAGAGAAAAACTTATTGGAAAAAGCGGTGCTTCGCAGTTTTGATCACGCGCTAATCGGTTTAAAAAACGTGATGAACGAACCGATTCCAGCAATGCAATTACCCACTTTTCGCAATGTGTTTAATCAACATTGGAGTACTGAAAGCATGTCCTACTTTGGAAATCCGATGGAAGGTTTGCAAATTATGGGATTGCTAGAAACCCGCGGATTGGATTTCAAACGACTCATTGTGATGGGACTCAACGAAGGAACAATGCCTCCGACCAATGCTATTCAAACCTTAATTCCGATGGATTTGCGTCGTTTTTTCGAATTGCCAACTCCACGCGAAAAACAAGGATTATTTGCACATCACTTTTACCGTTTATTGCACCAAGCGGATGACATTTTTATTACCTACGCCACCGCTCAAGAAGGCATGGGTTCTCAAGAACCGAGTCGTTTTATACAGCAATTGGAGTTGGAACTCGCCGTTGTGAATCCGCAATTTGTCATCAATAAACAGTTCTACACGCTTGGCAACAAGGAATTAATTGCTGAACACACTGTGGTCAAAACGCCTGCGGTCATCGAGCGACTTGATGCACTTTTAAAAGAAGGAATTACTTTTTCCAAACTCAACACCTTTATTGAATGTCCACTCAATTTCTATTACCGCTATGTGATGCGCATCGGTGAAGAATCGAAAGTGGAGGAAGCCATTGAAAGCAATACACTGGGAACCATTTTGCACGAAGTGCTAGAAAACCTATTGCAACCTTTTTCCAAGACCAATGAAGTGTACGTTCAAAATAACATCACTCCCAATCCAGTTGGTGTAGACGATTGGAAAAAAATGAAGGACAGTGCTCCATTGGAAGTTGAAAAAGCCTTTCAACAACATTTCAGTGAAGATCCAACGGTGTATGCGTCTGGTACAAATCACATCACGTACGTCGTTGCAAATGAAATCATCCAAAAAGTACTGTCGCGGGAAATTGCAATGTGCGAAGAAAATCCGATGAGTACGTTGCGTATTGAAGCCTTGGAGCACGAAATAGTAGTAGAAACAACCGTTGAATTGAACGGCGAAAAACGTCCAGCAAAGATTCAAGGAATTTTAGATCGGATTGATAACCGTGATGGTCATTTCCGTGTCATCGATTATAAATCGGGGGGTGTAAAACCTGAAGCGGTTTCCATTTCATTGGGGAAATCGACTGATTATGTAGAGGCGATTTTGAAAAAAGTGCGCGATCGCAATGGGAAAAGTCACGTGTTGCAATTGCTCATCTACTGTTACTTATTCCGTCATGGTTTTGGACGTTCCTTAGATGACGTGGGTATTTTCTCGTTTATCAACACCTCAGAAAGTCCATTTTACCTCGATTTCAAAGGCGATATTTCACTCGTTGAAGCAACCGATTTGGTGGAACAAGTGATTCAGGCCATTTTGCAAGATTTGTACGACTTGGATGTTCCTTTTCAACACAGACATGGTGCGAAGTATTGTTCGTATTGCGGGGAAGGGTGATTGGATCAAAAACAGGTTACAAATTCGCAGTTCACTTTAATTAGAAAATTACGATTTTGTGAAAAATTCTCAATTTTATGTCGTTGGTTAAATAATAGAGTTACATTAGCTGTATATATTGAGTTATTTTCTCAAAAAACACAACTATGTTATTAGAATTCACTGTAGGAAATTTTTTATCCTTTAAAGACAAAAAAACCTTTAGTCTTGAAGCGGGTAGTATTACTGAGCACAAAGAAAATTTAGTGAAAGAAGGGAAATTTAAAGTGCTTCGTTCTGCAGTTCTTTATGGCGCCAATTCCAGTGGTAAAAGTAATTTTATCAAGGCATTGGATTTTATGGTTACTACTATTAAAAATTCTTCAAAGCTCAATTCTACAGATGTTCTCAATGTAAAACCTTTTTTATTGAGCACTGCAACTCAAAATCAACCTTCTTTTTTTGAAATTATTTTTCTGTTAGAGAACAAAATGATTCGATATGGTTTTGAAATTGACAATAAAAAAGTTCATGCTGAGTGGCTATATATTAGCAATAACCTAAAAAAAGAAGAAACCTATTTTATTAGAACAATTGATGGAATTGCAGTAACTGAAGTCTTTAACGAAGCCTCTAGTATTATTCCTATAACTAGAGACAATGCCCTCTTTACTTCGACGTTAGATCAATTTAATATTGAAGTAGCAAAAGAGGTAATGAGAAATATTTTAAATATTAAAGTTAGATCTGGAATTGAACACACGGATAGTGTTGGTATGACGAATGTTCTATATCGAAGAGAAGATCACCAAGACGACTTAAAAAAATTCATCCATCATTTAAATTTTGGATTTACTAATTTCCACCTTGATGAAAATGAATTCAAAACCTTTCATAAAGTTTATGATAATAAAGGTTCGATAGTTTCTGATTTTGAGTTCTCTTTAAAAGAAAATGAATCTTCTGGAACCAACAAAATTTTCGATTTAGCAGGTTTCATTGTTTTAGCATTAAAATTTGGACTCATTGTAGTGATTGATGAATTAGATGCGAAGTTACATCCGATTATCACCCAAGAAATTATAAAATTATTTCATAATTCAGAAACGAACCCTCATAATGCTCAATTAATTTTCACGACTCATGACACTAATTTGCTAGGAGCAAATCTTTTTAGAAGAGACCAAATTTGGTTTACCGAGAAAGATGATTTGGAAGCCACAGATTTGTATTCCTTGTTAGAGTTTAAAGATGAAAATGGTAAAACTGTCCGAAAAGACAGAAGTTTTGAAGCCGATTATATAAGAGGTCGTTATGGAGCAATTCCATATATTTCGAACTTTCAAGAACTCTAATTATGGCAAATATTATTAAAATTGATAATGCTATTTTAAAACGCCACAACCGAGTTGCAAAGAAGCGAAAACAAGGCACGAAAGAGATTAGAATTTATTTTCTAATTGTTTGTGAAGGTGAAAAAACAGAGCCAAATTATTTCAAGTCATTTAAAACGAATGTAAAATCATTTGTTTATACCATCGATACCATGGGTGAAGGTTCCAATACCAAAGATTTAGTAAAAAGAACCATTAAGCATAGAGATAAATCAAGCCAGATTTATGATAGTGTATGGGCGGTATTTGATAGAGATAGTTTTAGTGTTGATAATTTTAATGGCGCAATTCAACTGGCGGAAAGTCATGACATAAAAGTTGGATGGTCAAATGAAGCGTTCGAATTGTGGTATTTATTACATTTTCAATTTAGACACACCTCAATGTCCAGAGCAGATTATAAAAAAGCTATTGAAAATGAGGTGAATACTAGAATCATTGCTGAATCAAAGCGTAGAAAACCTAAAAAATTTGAATACAAAAAAAACAGCGAGGAAATGTATCACATCTTAGCTAAATATGGCAATCAGTCACAAGCAATTAAATGGGCTGAGCAATTAATGCAGCATCACACATGTGAAAATTATGCTATTCACAATCCCTGCACTAGAATTCACCTTTTGGTTAAAGAGTTAAATGGAGAATTTGACGAACAATTGTTAAATCAAATTCAAAAAAGAGATACGTAAAATCAAAATAGCACTAGATATTCTTACAAGAAAACGGTTACTAATAATTATTTATATACGTTTGTGTTATCTTATTCCTATTAGTCCCTGAAGCAATTCAAACTAGTGGGTTTCGTTTTTTATAGCACTTGTTTTATTGATTTGCATTTGGGTAAGTTTCGAAAACTCCAATTAGATTTGTTGGTCTGTCTCATGCAAAAATGCATGATTATAAGTTAATTTTTACTTTAGGAAAGGAAAAAGCGATTCTTAACAGAAATAATTTCACTTGAGATATAAAAAACTCTTCGGAAACAAAAATCCGTATTTCACCCTCCTCAATCCTCCCTCAAATAGGGAGGAGGTAGATTTGGGTTCATTGAAAAAAAAACAGGGTTTTCTTATCGGAAACCCTGTATTAATAGCACTATTTTTCTTCTTTCGGATCAACCTCTTCTGCGTTCCAATAAAATCATCATCATCAACGACAAAAGCATGCGTTCGCCGTCGCCTTCTGGAAGGTCTTCCAATTTATCCATTTTGAAGCGTCTTCCTAAAAAGGTAGCTTCTTTAGATAAACGCGCGACTTTGGTGCCATCGTGTTTTGCGACAGCATATTTCGGGTTGAATAAATATCCACTGAAAATTCCCAATAACGGAACTTCACACAACAAGGTATCAAACACTTTCGCCCACGGATTTTCTTCTTGAATACGGTATTCTGATTTGTTCTCATTGTCGAAAATCTCGTAATGTGCTTTCCACAATGAACGCATTCCACGGCGACCAACACGACCTAATAACTGATTGTGCGCATCGGTAAACGCGTAACTCGCATTAAAATCAATAATACGATCTGCATTGATTTGGTAAAGTAACGTTGATTTACTCTCGTTGGAATAAATCATAATTGCCTCTCTGAATTTGAACATTTTCTGGCGCACATAAGCAACCGTTTGCCCTTTCGCATCCGTTGCAACAAAATCGTTTGCTAAGGTTCCGATTTTAAATGAAAAAGTAATCGGGAAATCATATTCCTTATACGTTGCACTTGTTCCAAAGTTGCTATCTAGTAGATCGTTATCGTTTGACATGTGTTTTTTATTTTAACGAAGAAACGGATTATTTCCTCAAGTTGAATCAATTGTGGAAGAAATGATTGCTAACCTCTGTTCGATTATAAATGTCGGAAATTAGTTGAATTCCGCTATTATAGTTGTTCAAAGACGTTGCGATTGTGTGAATTGATCCATCCTTTTACCGATTGCTACATCCGAATAATGCGGCCATCTTCCATTTCAATAATGCGATGGGTACGTTCTGCAAATTCATTGTCGTGTGTAACGATCAACAATGACTGCTGAAAAGTTGTTGCCAATTCTTCAAAAATGGAAAAGACTATATCACCATTTTTTTTATCCAGGTTTCCAGTTGGTTCATCACCCATAATAATCAACGGATCATTGATCAATGCTCTGGCAATGGCTACACGTTGTTTCTGACCGCCCGAAAGTTGATTCGGATTTTTTAAAGCTTCATCTTGAATGCCCAATATTTTGAGCTTTTCATACGCACGTTGTTCCACTTCAGCTGTGCTGTATTTTCCCAATTTTAGTCCTGGCAGCATCACATTTCTCAAAACAGAAAACTCATTGAGCAAATAGTGAAATTGAAATACAAACCCAATTTTTTCATTGCGAATGCGTGCCAATTCTTTTTCTTTTTTTCCTTGGATAGCTTCCCCTTCAATGAATAAATCACCTTCATAGTCGGTGTCCATTGTAGAAAGAATGTAAAGTAAGGTCGATTTTCCACAACCTGATCTTCCAATCACGGAAACAAATTCGCCTTTATCGATCGTAAAAGTGATGTCTTTCAACACTTGAATATCAATCGGGTCATGAAAATGTTTATTGATGCCCCTAGCCTCCAGAATGTGTGTTTCCATACTATTTGCCTCTAATGATGATTACAGGATCAATTCTACTCGCTTTCCTAGATGGAAAATATCCCGCAAAATAAGTTGTTACAAGTGAGAAAACAGCACCAATGAGGTAGTATTTCGGATTGTAACTCACTGGATAGGTTTTGATTGTAGGTAATGCAGAGGTATTGAACGGAATTTGATCTATGACGGCTGATAATCCCCAGCCACAGAGCAAACCGAGGATCCCGCCAAAAAGTCCAATACTCAACGCAATTGTAATAAAAATCCGGTTGACATCCTTTCCAGAAAACCCCGTTGCTTTTAAAATCGCGATGGAATCCATTTTCTCGTAAATCATCATGTTGAGAATATTGTAAATTCCAAATCCCGCAACAATGAGTAAGGTAATTCCAACCGCATAGGAAATCAGCGTTCGCACAAAACTCCCTGTTTCAAATTGGGAATTGGCTGTTTGAATATCAATGGCTTCCACATCGTAAGAAACTCTAAAATTCTTAGCAATGAGTGGTGCAAGTGTTAGATCTTTCAGTTTTACTTGAATGTCGGTTATGTAACTTCCTGGAACATTTAATAATTTCTGAACCGTCCCAATGGAAGCATAACATTGCACTTTATCTAGGTCTTGCAAACCTGATTGAAAAATTCCAACAATCTTCAATTGCACGCGTTCGCCTCTTGCGGTGGTAACTTGAACAATATCACCAATCGAAGCAAGCAATTTATCCGCCAATCCTTTTCCTACTATAACGCTATTTGGACTGTTTTTGAGATCAATGTAATCGCCTTCAACTACGTAATCGCTGAATGTAAACAGTCGGTTTTCAGCATCCACATCTATACCATTGATAACGCCTGACAGATCAACTTCTCCCACATTAAAAAAGACTTGCGTGGTGATTTTCGGCGCTACACCCAATACGCGTGGATCATCTCGTAAAGACTTTAAAATTGCCGCACTGTTTCGAATATTCAGTAATTCATTTCGTGGCTTAATGGAACTCACAAAATTGTAACCTTTATTAAATTCAGGCGACTGATCAATTGGCTGTTCTTTTGCGGGAAGTAATTCATTGTAGAGACGCACATGTGGCGTGCGATTGATGACTAAACCATCCAATAATTCGTTCAGTCCAGTCATAAAACTCAACAAGGTGATGAACATCATAATACTGAATGTTACACCAACAGCGGCAACCAGCGTTTGTTTCCAGCGCGCCAAGAGTAAGGAACGCGAAACATCAAAAATCAGTTTCTTGTTCATTCTTCTGGTTGTACGATTACATCTTCTGGTTTCAAACCCGATACTATTTCAATTTTCTGGTAATCTTTTAATCCTGTTTCAACCTTAACTTTTGTCCCATCTACTAATGTTACGGTGTTGTCTGCATTCAAATACGATCGCGGAATTAACAACACATTTTGTTTCGTTTTTAAAACAATGTTTGCCTCAAAACTAGTATTGGGGTATAAAACTGGAGGACGTTTAACGAATTCAGCTTCAACAGTGAAGGTTTTGGTTCGCTCGTTCATCAGCGGATTAATTTTGGTTACTCGCGCCTCGAAAACTTGACCTTTGTAACTATCCATTGAGACAATAACAACCTGTCCTTTTCTAACTTGTGTGATATCGTATTCGTCTACTTGCATTTCGAGCACAAACTGATGAGCATCTCCAATCACTGCAAGCGGTGTTTGCGGACCAACCAATTCGCCTTTAGTTTTGTTCAATGCATAGACAACTCCATTGATATCGCTGCGCACTGTATAATCACTTTCGAGTTGTTCAGAAATGCGCAAATTTTGTTTCGATTGGGAGGAATTAAATGCCAATTGACGCTTCAAATCATTGTACTTTATTTTAGCTGAAAGGTAGTTGCTTCGTGCGCTTTCATAGCTTAATTCACGTTGTTCAAGTTCTACTTTTGTACCAATATTCTGTTTCCACAAGGACAATTGTCGTGCATAAAGCGAACTATCATTTTTAAGTTTATCGCGACTCAATGCAATCGCTTGTTGGGCATCATTTAACTTTTCCTGATTCGAATTGAGATCATAATAGGAAGCTGCTAAGGAGGCGTTTTCTTTATTCAGCCGTTGAGTAGAATTGGCTATTCCTAAAAGAGGTTGACCTTTAAGTACTGTATCGCCTTCTTCTACCAATACGTTTTCAATAATTCCATTCACGATGGCAAAAACCTGGTATTGGTTTTCACTTTTAATGATTCCCGATGCGTAGATAGATTCGGTGATTGTTTCCTTGGTTGGCCGAGTTGTAACTTGCTCATCCGAACAAGCTGTCAGCAAAAAAAAGAGGCAAAGTAGCGTAAAAAAGTAGTTCATGTGTTTCCAACAATGAGTTCACGCTAAGTTACTCACAAAAAGCATTCAGTAAACTGACAATTGTTCTGTTTATTCTGGATTCTTGTTGAGTTCCTCTTCCACTTTAAGCATATCATCATAAAACGGTTGACCAAAGGCACGAATCAAGGGTTCTTTCAGAAAACGAAAAACAGGTACATTCAACGATTCACCGCACGCACAAGCTGGTTCACAAATATCCCATTGATTGTAGTTCAAAGCCGTTACATCACCCATTTGTTTTACACGAATTGGATACAAATGGCACGAAATGGGTTTTTTCCAATCGGTTTTTCCTTCAAGATTTGCTTTTTCTATGGCACATTTGGTGATTCCTTGCTCATCAAAATAAACAAATGCACATTCTGCACCATTGACCAATGTAGTAGCTGGTTCATTGGAAAAATCCATGTAAAAAACACCTTCTTCTTCTACTGCAGCGATTCCTTCAGGGCGCATGTATGGAACAACTTGATCATAGATTTCTTCAAGAATATCAACTTCTTCAACTGTTAGAGGTGCTCCAGAATCACCTTGTACACAACAAGCGCCTTTACAGGCATTTAAGTCACACACAAATTTGCGTTCAAACAATTCAGTGGAAAGGATAATATCTTCAATTTGTACTAACATGATTCAAATTTTGAGATTGAAAGTGTGAAACGACATCCATTAAATTATCAAATTGACAATCAGCAAGGATTAATTTCGGTTCTGGTGAATGGCTTTTTTCTGGTACGCAAATGACGGTCATTCGAGCAGCCTTGGCAGAAATGATACCATTGAGAGAATCTTCCACAACCAAGCATTTTTGTGGCAAAACACCCAATTGTTCACTGGTACTTAAATAAACAACTGGATGAGGTTTTCCGTATAATTCTCGTTCAGCAGAATGTACAACATCAAAAAAGTGTTTGATCTTGAGTACTCTTAAAATTGTTTCAATCAGGATTTCATAGGAGGAAGTAGCTAACCCAATTTTTTTTCCATGTGCTTTAAAAAATTCCAACGATTCAATCACTCCCAAAAGTGGTGTTGCCTGTTCTTCAAGTAATTCTATCATACGTTGAATGATACGATTCTCCACTTCTTTTGGAGATACGATTTCCCAAGGGGCTACGCCGTGCCAATAATGGATTACCTCATCGATTCTTAAACCAACTGTTTTTTGAAAATCAGTACGTGTCAATGTACAACCAACACCAGCAAACACTTCTTCCATTGCAATTTTCCACAAGGGTTCAGAGTCGGTAAGAACGCCGTCCATATCGTAAATCACTGCATCGTACTGGTGTAATTCTTGGATCATTTTTTCTTAGCTTTTTTTTGTGTAATCACGAAAATAGTTCCACCACCTATGACTTTCTGACGTTCATCAGTCACGTAAATTTTTTTATTTTTGCGCACTGCTAACGATTCTTTTTGAGAAAGTGGAGAAATGGTAATTTGGGTTTTAAAAGTGCCTTTACGATCTTGACCTAATGTATAAATCAGAATTTTTGAATACGTGAGTAAATGCAATTCATCTTTGTAAATATCAGCTGCGGTTACTGCATCTCTTAACAACCCTTTTTTACCTATTTTCAAATACGTTTTCCGTTTAATTTTGTAGGTTCCTGGAGTTGTAGAAAGCCCATAAATCATGCACTTTCCATCGAATGGTTCGTTCCTACATTTGGTGAAAATATACAATGAGTCTTTGTAATAGGCCAACGCTTCTGCATCGTAATAACGGTTTTTTGCTGTTGGTGGAAATTTATTTTGATCGGAATAGGAAAAGTGAATGGCTTTCGCGGTAACGCTTTCATTCTTCAGCACGTCTTTTGTTTTAACTTTATAGACCACTAAATCTTTGCGCGTATTGTTGTTGTTTCCAATATCACCAATATACAGATTCCCTTTTCCATCTGTTGTAATGTCTTCAAAATCGACATTGGTAACGCTAGCAATCGTGCACCTGTTGCGAATAGAACCATCTAAATTTAGCACATACAAAATGGGATCGTTTCCGCTATCGTTGTGGGCAACCAAAGTAGTGTCATCGACAAATACCCATCCTGAGATTTCTTTGAGTTCTTTGGAAAGACTTCCTTTTCGTTCAACGATTCCAGCGGCGACAATGACAAAAATGGAAGCAAACGAGAGCAGACGCAACATGTTGCAAAAATAAGAAAAGCGCGTAGAATGAAGCTATTTACCTATGACAAGATTGCTTCAACCCACGATTTTCCCCATTCTTCTTTTTCTTCAAAAGACCACAATTCAGGATAAAAGATACGTTTTTGAAAACGTGGAGGTAAGTATTTCTGCCAGTTCGTACCACCTGTAGCGGGAATATCATTTTTACTATGGTGTAAATATCGAACAGCTGATTTATAATGCATGAGCGGCCAATTGACGTTCACGTTCACATCATTTTGTTTCATTACTTGTAGGACTTCAACCTGAGATTGCTCTTCTGGTGTTAAAGTAAGGTAACATTGCCACAAATTTTTTGAACGCTGATCATTTCCCAGCTCAATTAACTCGTCTTTGTAGCGGCGTTCAAAATCTTCCAAAGTGAGGGTTTTCTTTCCTGTAATGGCATCTGTCGCACCAGCTTTCCAATAGATGTTTTCAAACAATTGATCAATTGCTTCTTCACCAGTATATTGATCGCGTTTATCCTTGTCCACCAATTGGATGAAATCGGTTGAAGAAATTTCAATTTTTCGGTACTGTGCAGATTGGAATCCTGATGCTGGATGTAGCGACATTCGGAATTGCAAGAATTGCTCACGTTCCATACCGTCAATCATGATTTCAAAGCTTTTTGTCAATGCTTCAAAATAACGATTAATCCGTTTTACACGGGCAATAAAAAAAGATGCTGTCAATTGCTTCTCTTCACCAATTTGCTTGAACTCGTGCAATGCAAGTTTGAAATACAATTCTGTAATTTGGTGATACATCAAAAAGATCGTCTCATCAGGAAAATCGGTATTCGTTTTCTGCAATGAGAGTAATGTATCTAATTGGATATAATTCCAGTAGTTAATTGTTTTCGCATGTAGCAATCCGTCTAGATAAGGTAGTAAGTCCTGTCCTTGTCCATCGAATTTTTCTTTGAGGAGCTCCAAGCGTTGCATTACCTCAGGTGAGAATTCCATAACATAAGCCGTTTGTGCAAATGTAAATCAAAGTGCTGTATAAATCATGAACAAAAATGTGAAATTTTTAACTAAATTTGTTAGTAATCTTTACGAGTCCCGTTGTTCCTAGAAAAGGTAACAAAAAAAGCCACATCTTTTGGATGTAGCTTTCTTAGAAATAAAGAAAAAGGGCTTATTTTGCTTTGACTAAGTCGTGTTTTAATCCCGACCATTCCACCAAATGGAGTTTCACGGTACCTACTGGGATTTTTGCGCGAATCAGAATTGGAATTCGGTTTTCATCATTCGTTACCCAAAAGTTTACATCATTTTCACTTTTGAAATAGCGACCTGTTTGCACAACTGGCACAAACTTTTTGCAATTGAATTTTCCTTTGCGAATGTGAATGACTTCATCTCCAACATATTTTACTTTCAATGGCCACACTTTGTCATCCATGAAGCATTTAAATTCATAAATGTCCCCTTTTTTGGCGTTTTTAAAATTGAGCGTTCGTGCATAATAGAAGGACGAAATCATATCTTGAATACCAACAGGAATGGTAAATTCTTTTCCATCGCCGTTATCCACTTTCAACTTATCTTGTTTGAAGGTGTAATCTTGATTGATTTTATAGCCACCTTCATCTACACGGCGTACAAACGTCCACGGAAACACACCTTTTTTGTCAATGTAACTTTCGTAGGTATCATTCACTTTATAAACGGCATTAAAACCGCCCAATGTTTTTCCTGTTCCTTTTACATGCAATAGTTCACGTGAACCAGAACCTTTTTTGGTTGTTGATTTTACTTCGAGCACAGCTTCACCGGCATCAACAAAACCATAGGTGATGCGGTAGCGTAGTTTTTCGCCAACCTGGAACGAATTATTGGTAACGCTTGGGTAAGTTACCAATTGGCTGCTTGTCATAGACAATCCACTTACAAACAATACAGCAAAGGCTAGTATCTTTTTCATAGTTATTTTTTTGTGTCAACTTGCAATATCAAAACGAATGCCAAAGATTAGAATTCACTATAAATTGATAACGTAGTTTACTCTAAAATAGTACATTTAGGATAAACATTGTATACTTGTTGACGTGTATTTTGTATTATCTACTACGTATCGAACAAAAATTGCTAGTGCATGAATGAAGATCATCCTACGAATGTTGTAACTGAAAAAGTGCGCAAATTCGAAAACTTCCATATTCTATTGTGGTTGTTAAAAGATTTATGCTGGGTTATGGATTATAAAGTGTTTGGAACAATCATGATTATTCCCACTGTTCTTGTTGCCATCTATATAACGTTTATGTGCCGCAAAAATCAATCAGAATTGTTTCATAACCTCGCAGTTGTTTGTTGGATTTCCGCCAATTCTGTTTGGATGCTCGGTGAATTTTTTGCCAATGATGGCACGCGCCCTTTTGCAGCAGGCTTTTTTATCGCTGGTCTCTTGTTTATCTCCTATTTTTACACGCATCGCTTTTTTACACAGAAACAGAAATGAAATTGCGTCGATATATCCTACTCTGTCTTGTTATCGTCATCCAATTTTTTGGGTTCGCTCAACAACCTTCTCTTAGTTTACACGATTCGGTAGAGGCTTTTATTTTTAGTGACCCAGCAAAAGCACTCATTTATTCTGAGCGTGAATTACTTCTTTCAAAACCACAAAGTAAACAGCATGTTCAGGCGCTGATTGACATTGGAACGTGCCATTATTATTCAGATGCATACGATGAAGGAAGAGCCTATTTGATCAAAGCCCAACAGGAATCAGAAAAAATTGGTTTTAAGGATGGTAAAGCGTGGGCACTATTCTACTTGGGAGATTTAGAGATTTTGGAAGGAAAATACGGAAAAGCGATCGATCATATAAGTCGTGCGCAAACGATTTTCAAAGAAACGAAGAATTCCAAGGGAAGTGCCATGTGTTTAAACGGTCTTGGTTCAATTCACTTACAGCAGCAAAATTATGAACAGGCAATGTCCTATTTCAAAAGTGCTTTAAAAACGGGGGATCTCATTACGAAAGGCGATTCACATGCTAATTTATCGAAATTATACCTTGAGATGGAAGGGTATTCTGGAGCAGAAATAAGTGCTAAAAACGCTCTTCGATTGGGAATCTTAAACGAAGATCAATACGTGCAATCAACTGCGTATGATGTATTGGGTACAATTGATTTGAAGCGAGGTAATTTTCATTCAGCCGAGCATTATTTGCATTTGGCAATTGATCTGAAGTCTCACCTCGATGATCAACAAGGGTTGGCAATCAGTTATGTTGACTTAGCCAAAGCAAAACGGGCGATTGGTCAAATTGATTCTGCTGTTTATTTTTCCATTCTGGCTTATAATATGGCAAATAGAATTGGTGCGAAAGAAGAAGTTAAAAACGCCGCTTACCTTTATTCCAAAATTTTGGCAACTAAAGGGTATTACGATAGTGCTTTTTATTACCAAAACCGCTTCATTCAATTAAATACAGAACTATTCAATCAAAAGGCTTCGAAGAAAATGGCTGAGATGGAAGCTTCCATTTCAATTCGCGAAGATCAACAGCAAATTAAACTCTTGGAACATGAAAAAGAGTTTGAAAAAAGGAAAAAGAGTTTATACCTAACAACTGGAATAATTGGTGTGTTATTGCTTTCAATAACGGTATTTTTTATTTTTAATCGTTACCGGTTTAAAAAGAAATCACACGATAAATTGGAAGAAACGAATGCAATTATTGCACATCAAAATACGGAGATTTTACAAAGTATTCGCTACGCCAAACGTTTACAAGAAGCCATTTTACCTGATAAAGAAGCAATCAAAGCAGTTTTTCCAACGTCATTTGTGAGTTATTTTCCAAAAGATCTTGTAGCGGGCGATTTTTATTGGTTTGAAAAACATCAGAATGGTTATCTATTGGCATGTTGCGATTGCACTGGTCATGGTGTTCCTGGAGCAATGGTAAGTGTGGTTTGTTCCAATGCTATGAATCGAGCAGTTAGAGAAATGAAATGCACCGTTCCAGGTGAAATTTTAGATGAAACGCGGCGATTAGTGGTCGAAAACTTTAATCAGGCTCGCATTTCTGAAAACGATGTCAAAGATGGAATGGATATCGGATTGTTGTCATTTTCTACTGACATATCCCAGATTCAATTTGCTGGAGCTCACCATGCGTTGTGGATTTTAAGAACCGATTCCCCTCAATTTGAAATCATTAAAGGGAATAATGCTCCAGTTGGGAAATTCGAGCGTTATGAACCCTTTTCAACCCATGATCTTTCATTGAAAACAGGTGATCGGATGTACTTATTTACCGATGGATTTGCTGATCAATTCGGAGGGAAAGAAGGGAAAAAAATGAAAACTCCACTCTTGAGGGAATACATTTTAAGTATTCGTCATCAATCACTCCTTGAGCAACAGCAACTGTTAGAAGCGTTCTTTTTCCAATGGAAAGGTACAGAAGATCAATTGGATGATGTGTGTTTTTTAGCATTGGAAATATAATTGAAATCTACCAGCTTCTTTACGTGTATAGTTGTTATTTTTAGCCACACTAGTGGAAATTTTACACATGAATATTCGAAATTTTGAATTCAAAGCAAAAGTGGAAGGATTAGAGCAATTCGAAGCAAAGCTACTTGCACTCAATCCTGTTTATCATGGGCTTGACCATCAAATTGACACTTATTTTAATGTTCCACAGGGAAGACTTAAATTAAGAGAAGGAACCATTGAAAATTCATTGATCAATTACAATCGAGAAAACACAACAGATTCAAAATTGTCTACGATTATTCTCTATCAACATGAGCCAAATAGTGCGTTAAAGGAAATTCTTTCACTACAGTTTGGGGTGAAAATTGTTGTCGATAAAAAACGTAAAATTTACTTTATCGACCATGTAAAATTTCACTTTGATTTCGTTGAAGAATTGGGAACTTTTATAGAAGTAGAAGCAATTGATACTAAAGGAATTTTTTCTGATGAAGAATTAAAGCAACAATGTGAATCCTATTTTGATTACTTTGAATTAGAAAAAACAAGTCTAATTGATCAATCATACAGTGACTTAATTGCAGCATTGAGTACTTCCAATTAACTAAAAAATGAACAAAGAAACCCTTTTAAAATTTGCAAGTTCATTGATCCTAGGTCTCGTTGCCGGTCTGCTTAGTTACACTTTATCCCAAGCAGTTGAATTTAGCCTGTTAGTTGGCTGGGATTGTTTCGGATTGACTTACTTGATAATCAGTATTTCTGTTTTTTCAAGGATCCCGCAATCTAAAATCAAAGAACGTTGTGCTGAAGAAGATCTGCGAAGTTGGTTGTTATTTCTGCTCGTCATTATTACTTCGGTCGCCAGTTTGACCACCGTATTTGTGTTTTTCGATAGTCGAAAAGAATGGGAAATTGCATCTTGGTTAAGTTCAGTAGTAGGAATAGCAGCTATCGCAATCTCTTGGGCAATTGTACATACATCGTTCACCTTTCGGTATGCCCATTTGTATTACGGAGATTTCAACAAACATTATTCTAGACATGCCGGCGGACTACAATTTCCAAACGATGCGAAACCAGATTACTTTGATTTCGCTTATTTTTCCTTTGTTATTGGCATGGCATTTCAAGTGTCAGACGTTGCAATTGCGTCTAAAGGAATTCGCAGGTTGGTACTCGCCCATTCGGTATTAGCTTTTATGTTTAATACGGTTATTATTGCAATGACTATAAGTGAATTGCTGGCCTCTAAGGGTTGATTTATACCATTTAAGCTTTGAATTTACTTGAAGTCAACCACATTAGGACACATAGAAAACATAGTGCATTCTATGTGTCCTAATGTGGTGAGCGCCCCACCGCGGTGCTCAAGCTTGGTGGTTGGTTAAAATTGATCATGAATTTCTATCGTCATATTACAGAAAAATCAAAAATAAACTTGTATTAGAGCAAATTAAGTCGCGTAAATTCACAATTTTACGTGCCTTATTCTCCTTCGCTAAAGCACCTTTATTTCCGTTCTACGATTTTGTTGTTTCCCTGATTCCGTAGTATTTTCAGCTATTGGTCTCGATTCACCAAAACCATGTGCCACGATGCGATTACTCGCAATTCCTTTTTTGATTAAGTAATTTCTAACCGCATCTGCTCGTTGTTGTGAAAGTGCTAAATTATTCGCTTCGTCTCCGTCACTATCTGTGTGTCCTGCTATTTCAATTTTCATTTCCGGTTTCAAGGTCATGATCTCAATTAAATTATCTAAAAGAGCGTAACTTGCTGTTTTTATAATCGATTTTCCTGATTCAAATTGTAAACTACTTAAGGTATAATTTTTGGCCGCTTCGTAAGTAATAACGATATCCATTTGCTCAAAATGTTCATCCTCATTCAGTGTCGGAATTTCAATCGTATTGTATTCCACTTCTTCTGCAATGCTTTGAATTCGCACATCATAAATATCTCCTTGTGGAAGATGGATCAGGAATTTACCAGCACTATTGGTGACACCAAAAAGCGTTTTATTGGTTTGCTGACCTACAAAATAAATTTTATCACCTGAATAGGGTTTCCCTTTTGTGTTCAAAACGGTTACTTGAAGTGGTGCCAATTCTTGCGAATAGATGGAGTTTACTGCTAAAAAAATGAAGGTATAAAGCGCTGTTTTCATAGTTCTGGTTCTAAATATTTAACTGTAAATACCTTCAAAAACAAAAGTAACAGCACTTACGTGATTTAGTTTAAAAACAATTGTTTTAACGCTTGTTTAAACAGACTTTATGGGAAATAATACCGTTTACCCGTTTCTTGTTCAAGTTTAAATTTCTCTCGGATAATCTCATGAACAGGTCGTCCTTCAATTTTACATTCGAGCCAAGAAATAATATCGAGGTACAAAAATGGACGTTTTTCATAGGGCAGCTGGCTCAATTTCACAAGTTTGGAATGCAATACTCGGAAACCACGCAATAAAGATTTTTCATCCCCGAAAGGCAATTGACGTAGAAATTTCAAAATTTCGCGTTGCACACCATGTAAATCGCCCATGTTACTCAAGAATCGATAAACTGATTTTATTTGATAATCCAGTGATTCCTCTGTACCCAATTCAAAATGGGCAATCAGATTCAAGATTCGCGCAAAACATTGAATATCTTCCCGAAGCGAAACTTCTTTCATTTGAACCACTTTATTCAAATAACGAATGGCTGTTCGGTTATCTCCACTACCAAAATATAAGCAACCAACTTTGTAATACAACACCATTGTACGGTGATTGTCTAAGCGTTCACTGTTTGAATGAATGAATTGATCCACTTCATTGACAATATCCAATCCCGCTGAAAAAGAACCATTCAAATAATACTGATTGATTTTACCCGTGAGCCAATACAAGCGTTGTAACAGCACTACATTTTCGTTATCACGGTCACCCAAATCAAGGTTTTCAATTAAAATCAAGGTTTCATTTAATCGCTTGTAACTTCGCAAATTAAAAAGCGCATTTTGCAAATTGTACAAGCCTTTCAAGTACATTTCGCGGTATTGATTTTTCACGTAAGGATATTCCTCAAACAAATCAACCCACAATTTAGCATACTTAAAACACATGAGAAATTCTTGTGTAATGTAATGATACCAAACATAAGCATTGTACAAGTGCATTTTTTCCTCGAATCCCAAATCAGTGAGTCGGTATTCCGGCAAACGCGAAGTGAAGAACTCTTTTACGAAACGGTAATCTTTTTCATCGCGAACAAATCCCACTTTCACATAGAGTGCATATAGTTGCAAGGAAAGGTTCGAAAAATCAATTGCTGTTGAAATATGGCGTTGCAAATTTCGGCTTTCAGAGGTCAATTGTTTTGCGCGTGAACCAATGCTTCTTGTAATGTATTGGGATTCGATCACTTTCTCAAACTCTAGAATTTCCAATTGAAGAATTGGAGCTTGAATGCGTTGGGTATGTTGTTTGGCTTTCTCCAGGATACGCAATGCTTGGTGATAAAATCCTTTTTGGTACAGAATCAACGCATGATCAATGGATTCACGTATTTCAATTTTAGGTAAATGATGCGCATGTTGTAAGCGCAAACTGGTTAGAATTTGTTTGTATAAATGCGCTTTGATATTGGATAATTGACTTTTTTTTAATCCATTGATTTTTACAAGCACCAATTCATCCGTATAGGCTTCATTTTTGTCAATAAAATCAAATAATTGCAGGTACTTCAATTCTTCTGGGGTTGACGAATTTCGGTTGGCATACAATTTAAAACTTCGCTTTTCTGCCTTCGTCAGCGAATGAATTAAACGAACTAAACTATCTGTGGTACCCGTGGACATTGTAATTTTCTATTTCAAAAAATACTATAACTGGTTGAAAAACAGCTTAAAAACCCCAACTTCAACTGTGTTGGGTGTCGTAAAAGTACAAAAGATTGGTTTTCATTCTACACTTTCATTGTTCACCTTTGCATTGTTCAGTTAAGGAAACAGTTGTTTTCTAGATAGAACGCCTTAAATAAAGACTCGTTAGAGTACAGGAGTAGGGGTGCTCTTGTTTTTTCGATTAATAGCAAAAACCCTTTGCACAGATGTTATCATATATCGGCAGAGGGTTTTATTTTTTCCTATAAACCTCATTTATCGTTTCTTCTAAATCCAAATGCTCCATGACAAATCCTGTAGCAAGCAATTTTTGATTATCCGTTTTCAATCCCTTTAATACCATTACAGCCATTTCTCCAAACAATAAACGAATGACCCATGATGGTGCGTTTGGCATCCAGAGCGATTTATGCAGTGTTTTTGCTATGGCTCTTGTGAGTGATGCATTGTCAGTATTTCCGGCATTTGCATGGTAAACGCCTTCAAGTTTTTGTGTGAGAACCCAATCAAAAATGCTTACAAGATCGGAAATGTGAATCCACGGCATCGCTTGTTTACCTGAACCCAAGAAGCTTCCAAATCCCATTCGAATGGGTTTAGCGATGGTAGGTAAAGCGCCACCATCTGCTGAAAGAACAATACTGATTCGAACCTTTGTAACCAAGCATTTCGTAGCAAATAAATCTGCAGCAGCTTCCCATTCTTTTGTCAAGTCAGATAATAAATCGCTGCCAAATGGATCGGTCTCTTTGTAAGTTTTCTGGTCATCTTCGAAGCCATAACAAACAGCACCAGAAGCAGAAATGTAGTGTTTTAAAGTATCACAGGATTGTGCAAACTTCCACAAACAACGGGTTGTCCCAACGCGAGAGTCATAGAGTTCTTGTTTCCTTTTTTTCGACCAACGTTTATCACCAATTCCTGCGCCCGTCAAATTAACAAGAACCGTTACGCCTTCTAATGATTGCTCATCAAGAGTCTGTTCTAAAGGATTCCACTGGTATTTTCCAACCAGAGGATCTGAGGTACCACGTGATAACAGACGAACTTCATGTCCAGCTGCTTTCCAAAACTGAGCGAGTTGTTTTCCAACTAAACCAGTTCCTCCTGCAATGAGAATTGTTTCCATATATTCATACAACAACTAATAAGATCATTCAGTTCTGTTGTTGCACTGCTAATTTCACTATAAATCGCACGGTGTATTGTTATATTCCTGTTACTTTTACACTTCGATTGCATTTAGTCAAAAAATCAACGTGTATGTTAAAGTATATTTTCCCTTTATTGCTTGTGTTAACTGCTTGTGGCGGTTTGGAAGAAACAGATAAGAAAGCAAAAAAACTAGAACCAAAAGTCGTTGTAAGCTTTAAGAATGAAGCCGAAATGGACGAACGCATGATTGAATTAGATGTCATTGTTGCTCAAGCAGGAATGGTTGCAAGTTCATTGTATTATTCAAAGGGTGAGACGGGTGAAAGTGTTCAAGTGGATGGTCACATGAATCTAGACAATCAAATCATGAAAATTGAAGAATTTTTCAATGATGGAAACGGTCTTAACAATGGAAAAATAATCTACTATTTAAATGCTGGAAAACCGTTTGTTACCTTCGAACAATTCGATGATGTAAGTGGTGCAAAACCTCAGTTTGTAGAACGCATTTCCTATTACGATGAAGCTGGGAAAGTCATGAAAACAAAAGAGCGTCGTGGTGATTACCAAGAATTGGTTGAAAAAATGAAGTTCGTACCAGTTGGACTGAAAAGTGTGAGCATGGACCGAGCAATGCGCGCCATCAACCAAGAAAAGGAGTTTGAAACAACCTTCCAAGGATTTATCAATCAAGAAATTTTTACCTATATCAGTGTTGGCGAAAACAAACCAGATGGATTTAGAAGTGCGTTGCGTTGTGATTACAAAGACAAATTGATTGTTGCATTATCTGGCAATGAGATGGGATATATTGGCGAAAAATTGCGTGTAAATTATCAAAAATTCACGGACCAAACAGGGTTTGAATTTCAAGTATATGCGGGCGGTAAATTTGCCGATCAGCCGGAATAGTATTTTCTAATCGAAGGTGTCTAAAAATTGTAATCTGCTTCGTTGTTTTCGGAAATCGATAATGGTCATTTACTCATGTAAACTGCCAATATCTCATCCTTAACGCCTTGCATTTTTACAACTTTTAAACACCTTTAAATTTAGCGCCAAATCTTTTTAGAAAGCCTCTTTTATATTTTCAGCCAAATCATAGAATCGCCCTGCTCGTCAATTTGTGTTGTATCATTGTCAATGCTTAATCCATGTATGGTGCTTCCCGTTCGCTGAATCAGTTGGTATCCTCGGTTTGGAATAGTTGGTACTCTACTCAACGATTGCCAATAATGTTGGTATTTAAGATTCGCATACAACTGATTCCCTGAAAGAATACAGTTTGCTCCAATATAGATTCCAGGAACAAAACCACCTGCCAAAACAGCATCATACCAAGCATTGCAATAATCAATTACTTGTTGAGCTGGTGTACCTGAGGCAATTCCTTCTAAGTCGCACCAAAGATTCATTCCTGGTGGTAATCCGATGGAGGAAGCATTTGCTGCGGCATTTGTGCCATACGTATTTCCGAGTGTTGCTGTTGGATTCCAGCCAGCAGCTAAAACATGTTGAACAGCACTCAGCGCTAGACCAGCGTCCAATATCGTTTTGGCTTCGTTGTAACTGAGGTCTCCCGCATTTTGTCCATGATTTCTCGAAAGGTAACGAATGCAAAATGAAAAACCATCTGCTTTAAATGCATTTGCTTGGGCTGATGTTACCACTGTATTGGTATCAAATCCTTTTAATCCTGGAGCAGCCTGTTGAATCGTTCCTGGTAATTGCGTAATTGTTGTTGACATTCTTATAAAGTTTTAATCGTTGCTATGATTAGTTAATCGTCGTCAAATGTTCGGTAAAAGCGGTTAAATGATCCTTTTCTTCGTTGGTATGAAGATTAGTGGTTCTGAACCCGTTGTACACAATACAAGCTTCTGATCCTTCATCCACATTGATAAAAATAGAGCCAATTAAAATCAAATATTTGCCTTTAAACTCAGCCCTTGATTTGGCAATTAACAATTGAAGTCGCTCTTCAATGGCTTCAAACATTACCTCGGTTGCTTCTTGAATTGGATAGGGTTCTTCAACAATTCTATCCTTATTTTTTTGAAATAACCGCACAATGGTATCTTCCTGGTAATCGAGTAAACTTGGCTCTGTTGGTCTGTTATTGATTTGATCCAATGCTGCTTGGGCTGCCCCGCAACAATTTGAATCATGATCTTGACCTTCGCGAAGTACCTTTCCGATCACTCCTTCTTTGGTAATCCCAATGTGTGGCCCGTAATAAATGAGCAGTGCCCCATCTTTCGGCATGTGATGAGCAAATGCTTGAACACCTGTTAATCCTGTAAATGGAAATCCGTCTAAACCTCCCAAATAAAATGGACCAAGTAATCCAGAATTTGTAATTGGAAATTGCATCGCATTAATATCATCACTGCAAATGCTGTTGGCAGTCATTACTTCTTCCGGTTTAAAGCCAAGCATTTTTAAATACGCTAGTAGTTCTTCTTGGAGGAGACCAGCATAATTAGCAGTTGGGTAATAATTGCGAATTGTTTCTAGATAGGAATGTGGCATAAATATCAATTTTAGTGAATGTGAACAAATCTAATCGATTGAAGTGAGACACACAAGGGTATAAATACCTGATTTGAAACCTCAAAAAAAATGGAGCTGTTCATTTAAGAACAACTCCATTTTGATTACAATACCATTCTTCTTAAAGAAGGTTTCTGCTCTTTATTTTCCTTTCAACCAAGCAGTGCGGATTTTTTGCTTACTAGCGTCATCAGTAGAAGCGTAACCATCTACTGGTTCTTTCGGAAGTACAACAGTTCCTTTTAATGTAATTGACTTACCAGCTCTTTTCACTTTAATCGTAATTGCATCACCATCTTTCCAAGAGAAACTTTCTCCAATCATATCATAGATATTATCGAAATTGTATTTTTTACCATTTATTTCTTGAATAATATCATTTGCTTCCATTCCTAAAGCAACCATGAACACGTTTAAATCAGGTAAAACAAATAATTCTTTGGTAGATTGATCCGCACTAATATAAGGTCTCACATCTACTCCACTCAAAATTCCTTTTACAAACGGATTGCCTGGAGCTTGAATCGTTGTTTTTACAACTCCCATTTTAGAAAAATAGAATTCATAAGGAATTGGCGTGTCTCCAGCAACGTATTTGTCTAAAAATGCAGCTACTTCAGGATAGGTTAATTCTGCAATTTTCGCGAATAACTCTTCGTCTTTAAATGGTCGACTACTGCCATAGATCGTAGACAAATCATTCATTAGGTTCAAAATCCCTCTTTTCCCATTACTATTTTCACGGATTAAGATATCGATGCACATGGCAATTAAGGCACCTTTTTGATAAACATTTGTGTACTGTTCTTTGTAATAAGGATCGAATACATTTTTACTCATTGTTGTAAAACTCATCGAATCATCCATTTGATAAGAGTTGGCAATTTTCTCAGACATCCGTTTGAAAAATTGATCCTCGTCAATTAACCCTTCTGTGATTTGAAACAAATTAGCAAAGTACTCTGTAACACCTTCATACATCCACAAATGTTCAGACATTTCAGGATTGTTAAAATCAAAATAGTGAATCTGCTCTGAATGAACGGTTAACGGTGTCACAATGTGAAAAAACTCATGTGATACAATATCTTTAAAACTTTCTTCCAATGAAGCTAGATCTGTTTCCTCTGGCATTACAACTGTTGTAGAAGTTGGATGTTCCAATGCACCTGCACCCTTCGCATCTTTTGCTTTACTATTGGATAAGTAGATTAATATTGCGTACTTTTTTGTAGAATTAATCGTTCCTAAAAAGTTCTTCTGAGCTCGCATCATTTTTTCCATATTTGGAGCAAATTGAGCCACTTTATATTTACCAGTTGGGGAATAAACACTGATGATGATTTCCATATCATCAATCATAAAAGAAGTGTAGTTTGGCTTTGAATACATAATCGGCATTTCAACCAAATGTGCATAACTAGGCATTTCAAACACGTCCATTGTCTTACTCGGATCCATATCATTCATTGCTGAAACACCTTCCAACGTTTTCGGATGGGAAACACTTAACTTATACGGTTTTTGTTCATATCCTTTAAAATAGCCAATAAATCCATGAGTGTTAAGCATGAAGTTTTTCCCAGCACTAATGTTTGTTCCAGCTGGTGAAAAAATGTCCTTACCACCAAAACCATCTCCTGTTTCCGTGTCATAGGTATCGTTGACTAAATAAGTGATCTTTTTGAGCGTTGTAGCATCTTGTATGACAAATGTGTTTTTATCTGTTTTGGAAACTGTCAAGCTTTTTCCATTGGCATCAAAAGCTTTTAAATTCTCAATATAGCGACCATAATGATCTTCTGAATACGTACCAGGAACTGTTTTTGGAATATGAAATGTCGCAGTTGGGGTGCTAAACATGGGGGTCATCATGGTTACAGAAACCATATCTTTTTTAACCTTAATTAGATCAATTTTAACGTCAATAGGTGCTTCTTTTCGCAAGGTTACCCCTGCAGTTGCATTGAAACTGACCAAAAAGGAAAGGATTGCAAGGTTCATCAATGTTTTCTTCATATTGAATTGGTTTTATCGGGTATTTTTAAGTTCTACAGTAAATAGACTAGTTTAGTAGTCCTTTTGTTACAAATTGTTACAAAAAAGGAGCTTTTCATTTTTATTTCGTGCTTTTTTCAGACTTCAACGGGATTTAAGATCGAATGTACTTTAAATGTAAAGAACGAACATTGTCCAAAATTGCTAATTTCTTTCGAATAATCTCTTTTCGAAGAGAAATTACAACCGTATAACCGAATCAAAAAACGGTGAGTGGAAAGAATAAAATTACCCTGTTTGTTGGGAATTTCGTTGTACAGTCGTGCTTGAAATTCCAACCATTTCAGCAACTTTCGCACGAATAGATTGTGTGTCAAAACCGCATTGTTCATGCAATTCTTCCACTGTTCCATGGTGAATGTAACTATCTGGAATGCCTAAACGCACTACTTTTGAATGGTAATTGTGATCTGCCATAAATTCAATCACAGCCGAACCAAATCCACCAAGAATAGCCCCATCTTCGATTGTGATGATTTTATCAAACTTTGAGAAGACTTCATGCAACATCAATTCATCTATTGGTTTGGCAAAACGCATATCGTAATGTGCAACAGACACGCCATCTTCTTTCAAGAGTTTAAGTGCATCTTGCGCAAAGTTTCCTACATGACCAAGAGACAGAATGGCGATATCTTCACCACTCGTCAATTTTCGACCAGTACCAACCTTCATGGCTTTCATTTTGGTTTTCCATTCCGTCATAACTCCATTTCCTCTCGGATAACGAATTGAGAATGGACCATAATTTTCAGCTTGCGCGGTAAACATTAAATTGCGCAATTCTGATTCATCCATTGGAGCTGAAACAATCATATTCGGAATGGAACGCATATAGGCGATGTCATAAGCACCGTGATGTGTAGCTCCATCGGCACCAACTAATCCACCGCGATCCAGACAAAAAACAACGTGCAAATTTTGCAAGGCCACATCATGAATCACCTGATCGTATGCTCGTTGCATAAACGATGAATAGATATTACAAAAGGGAATCAACCCTTGTGTTGCTAAACCAGCCGAAAAAGTAACAGCGTGTTGCTCTGCAATTCCAACATCAAATGCTCGATCTGGCATAGCTTCCATCATAAAGGTCAACGAGCAACCCGAAGGCATCGCTGGAGTCACTCCCATGACTTTATCATTGTTCTCTGCCAATTCCACAATTGTATGACCAAATACATCTTGGTATTTAGGCGGTTGTGGCGATTTGGGAACAACTTTAATGATTTCACCTGTTTCTTTATTGAACACACCAGGAGCATGCCATTTTGTAGGATTTCCTTCTTCAGAATATTTATATCCAGCGCCTTTTCTCGTGATACAATGCAATATTTTTGGACCAGGAATGTCTTTTAAATCTTCCAATACTTTTGCCAATCCAATAACATCATGTCCATCAACTGGACCGAAATAACGGAAATTCAATGATTCAAAGAAGTTGCTTTGTTTGAGTAGTGAGCCTTTTAGTGCATTTGAAATTTTAGAGGCAATGGTTTGTGCGTCAGGACCAAATTTGCTGACTTTCCCCAACAATTTCCAGACCTCATCTTTCACTTTGTTGTAGGTGTGAGAAGTGGTAATATCTGTCAAGTATTCTTTCAAAGCACCTACATTGGGGTCAATAGACATACAATTGTCATTTAAAACCACCAATAAATTAGCATCTTTCTCGAAACCTGCATGGTTCAAACCCTCAAATGCCAAACCAGCTGTCATTGCTCCATCACCAATTACAGCAATGTGATGACGATTTTTTTCGCCTTTGTAACGGTTGGCAACTGCCATTCCTAATGCTGCTGAAATGGAGGTAGAAGAGTGTCCTACACCAAAAGTATCGTATTCACTTTCACTGCGTTTTGGAAATCCAGAAATGCCTCCTTTGGTTCTGTTTGTATGAAATAGTTCGCGTCGACCCGTAAGTATTTTATGCCCATAAGCCTGATGACCTACATCCCAAACCAATTGATCGTAAGGTGTGTTGAATACATAATGCAAAGCAACCGTTAGTTCAACCACTCCAAGACTTGCTCCGAAATGCGAATTTCCAATTTCGGAAATCACATCCACAATGTACTGTCTTACTTCATCTGAAACCTGCGGTAAATCATCGATTTTCAACTGATCTCGCATGTCTTGCGGAATGAGAATATTCTCTAATAAGGGTCCAGCCTTGTATGGATGCATAAACGCTTGTGTTTTAACGAGCAAAGTTACGCCTTCGCCCATTGGATAACAAACAAACGATGGTTTTATTTTGTTCGATTTGTTAAAGAAAGTTGTATGATTCGAAAGAAACGATACAATTAAAGAAACCTAAGAGCACTTTTTTTTCTACAAACGTTCTAGGTGTGAATTCCGTGAAAGCTTGTGTAAGCAGTCTTTTTTGCAATAAAAAATCTACCGAAAAAAAGTTGTATAATTCAAATTAATAATGTAATATTGTTCATACCGAGGTTTTTAGGTAGTACCACGATTACTTAAGAACCTGTACTTATTACTTAAAATTAAACTACACCCTATGAAAACGTACACTACGAATGTCGTCTTTACAAGACGCGAAAACTCTTTGTTTGCAAAATTTAAATTGAATGCATTCAACACTTTTAAACAGGTGTTAATTGTCGGTTTTTTTAGTTCAACTGCACAAGCTGCTGTAAACACGTATTCCTTCTCCACATCAACAGGAGTTTCCTTGGCTACCGGCAGTTTCACCAACATTTTAGGAACCTTTTTAGACGATGATGTCTCTGCAACGACGAATATTGGATTTACGTTCAATTATAATTCGGTTAATTACACCCAATTCTCAGCAACATCAAACGGCGTTCTTATGTTCGGAGGAAGTGCTGCCACAGATTACAACAATGTCTTTAGTGCATTTAATGGTCCATATCTAATCCCTTATTGGGATGATAATTACACAGACGCAGATGGAAATGTGCAATATCTGCTTACTGGTGTTGCGGGCTCAAGAAGATTGGTTGTTGATTATAACTTATCTTACTTGGGTAACACTGGAACAGCTGATAAACATTTTCAAGTTTGGTTGTTCGAAACGTCTAACATTATTCAATTTGTATATGGAGCTGGAAACAACCTAAATGGTGGTTTCTCCTTGGGAATTTTATCTAACGGAACAAGTGATTTGAATAGTGTTTCTACTGCAACTCATACCTGTAGTAATGTCACCGCAAACGATAATAATTTGGTGTGGCCTGGATCAGGAAGATCGTACATTTTTAATCCTGTTTCTACTTTACCTGTTCAATTTTCTTCTTTCGAATATGCGTGTCAAGAAAACAGTATTGGTCTTAAATGGAATACAGTTTCTGAAAAGAATTGCGTAGCATTTGAAATTGAAGCTAGCCGTGATGGATATGGTTACACAACAATCGGTTCGCAAAAAGGTAGTGGCACTACTCCAAATCCTACTTTTTATTCCTACGAACTTTCTAAAATCTATGCCAATCAATACATCCGATTAAAACAATTAGATACTGATGGAAATTATACCATTTATGGCCCATTTACAATACCCTGTAATACGGAAGAGGTGATCATTTACCCGAATCCAACAACTGAACAAACGAGTATCATTTGTCCTGAAAATTTTGGAGAAACAACGATTACAATTTGTGATTTCAAAGGAAATTTACTTTCTGAAACACAACATGATTTTAGATCTTCCAGTATGGAATTAATCAATCTAGCCGATTATGTTGCTGGTATCTATATGATTAAGGTAATTACGAATAAAGGAGCGACTGTTCATCAAGTTATAAAAAACAACTAAGTAAATAGTTTATTGGTTCAATATGTTGGACTATCAATCCAACATATTGAACCAATAAACTATTTTTTAGAATGAGTTAGTTTTGAATAGGATAAAATAACTGTGAGCATAAAGGAAGGATCTAAGAGTACTATACATTGTATTAATTTCAATTCGATTAATTAGGGTCTTCGCATAATTACATTAGTTTTGCACCTGCTAAACAATACTTTTCTTATGAAGGCCTGCACTATTTTCAATTCAAAATGCGTTATAAATAAATTAAAAGCATTCAAAAGTCTGCTAATTGTTGCTTTTTTTAGCACAACTGTTCAGGCTGCAGTGAATACCTATTCTTATTCTACCACTACTGGAACTGCATTGGCTACAGGGACTTTCACCAACATCTTAGGAACTTTTTTAGATGATGATGTTTCTGCAATGGCCAATATTGGATTTACGTTCAATTATAATTCTGTTAATTACACCCAATTCTCAGCAACATCAAATGGTGTCTTTATGTTCGGAGGAAGTGCTGCGACAGATTACAACAATGTCTTTAGTGCATTTAATGGTCCATATCTAATCCCTTATTGGGATGATAATTACACTGATGCTAATGGAAATGTTCAATACTTACTAACAGGTGCTGTTGGGTCAAGAAGATTGGTCGTTGAATATAACTTATCCTATTTAGGCAATACTGGAGCCGCTGATAAACGTTTTCAAATATGGTTGTTCGAAACGTCTAACATCATTCAATTTGTCTATGGTGCTGGAAACAATTTCAATGGCGGTTTCTCAGTCGGGATACTTTCCAATGGAGGAACGGATTTTAAAAGTGTAACAACTGCAACAAATACATCTAGTAATTTTACAGCAAATGACAATAATGTAACTTGGCCAGGAAGCGGGCGTTCTTATATCTTTAACCCTATTGGTGGTTTACCAGTTGAGTTTTCTTCTTTCGATTATACGTGTGAAGAAAACAACATCAATCTGACTTGGAAAACAGAATCAGAGTTGGATTGTGAAGCGTTTGAAATTGAATTAAGTCGAAACGGAGCAGATTACACAACTATAGGTTCACAAAAAGGAAATGGCACAACCCATTCACAATCTCTTTATTCTTTTGCAATTTCACGTATTCATTCCAATGAATATATTCGGATAAAACAGCTTGATCAAAATGGTAGCTATAGTTTCTATGGACCATTTGCCATTCCTTGTAATGCTGAACGGGTGATCATTTACCCGAATCCAACAACTGAACAAACGAGTATCATTTGTCCTGAAAGTTTTGGAGAAACAACGATTACAATTTGTGATTACAAAGGAAATGTGCTTTCTGAAACACAACATGATTTTAGATCTTCCAATATGCAATTGATCAATCTAGCCGATTATGTTGCTGGAATGTATTTGATTAAATTAAGTACTGAAAAAGAGATCAGTATTCATCAGTTAGTGAAAGAATAATCCTTTCAAAAACATCCATTAGACGCTCAATTCATTGGTTTTATACGAATGGATTGGCTTTTTTTAATGAAAGACAGTTGATGTGAAATCACTGATTATCAAACCATATCACACCCAGCCACAAAGATGGGCTTGGCATTCAATTCATCCAATTGCAACCAATTTTTTCGCAATACAACTACATCTACTGGAGTTTGCGATGTTAATTTATGCAACAATCCCCAATGGACATTGTATTTTGTATCACGCCAAAGTGGTTCACGACGATCAATCCACCAGATGACAACATTGCTTTCTTCAAGCTGTAAAATCCCTTCAAAAAAAGTGGAAAGGGTTTTTGGATCGTGCTCTTGGATCCAAACCGATTCTGGAACGATAAAATGATGGTTTTTAGGTTGAATAATCCGACGTAATCGTGGAATAAATGGAATAAACTTGGTCAACAAACCGCCCATTGTTCCAGGTAATCGTTCAATCACCCAATCGGCACGTGTAATCTTTCCAAATGCGACTAACTGTTCATTTTCATCAAACATTCCATAAAAAACCGAATGTGTCGTTTGAGCTGGAACAACATACGAATGACGATTGTTTACTTCATCTAACTTCAATTGAATCAATTCTTGATCAGTTAGTAATCGAACACTTGGCTGTTTTTTTGGTTTTACCCGACTAAAGGTTTGTGTCATCAAGTGTGCTTCCGTTCTGAATCCAAATTGCTCTGCCATCCATTTACTGCGTTCGTTTTTCGGGTCGATATAAGCATACAATAAATCAGGAGCTTCACCGTATTTTCCTTCAAATACTTCTTGGTAAAACGTTACAATTTCTTCTTTTAAGCGCGATTTCCCTTTTTCAGCATGTTGTCCATTTTTAGATGCTTGTTTTTGTTCTGCAAAGGCAAAATAACGCACATACCAACGTTCTTTTCGTCGGCAAAAGGTAACATTTCCTTGTACTTTACCATCGCGTTCTACGGATAAAAATAACGGATCTTCAATTTCAAAAATCCGCGTTTCAGTATCTAAATGACGGTAACAAGCTCCATTGGTTCCTAAGGTAGTTTTAGTCAATAACTCCAATAATGCAGGAGTTGCCTCATAACGAATGGTAAATCTTGGAGAGAGTGACATCAATATGCGCTTAAAACAATTTGTGCCGCTTCTTCTGGTGTCAAATCTTGACGTTCACCTAAAGCCATCCATTCTCGTTCAATAAAACGTTCTTTCACAATGGAAGCCGTTTGTTGATAATCATCTGTGTAATCAGAAATATGTGTTGCAACTCCTAATTGATGAAAAAAGTGTTCTGTTTTTTCGATTGCAGCTTTGGCAACAGTTGTTTCATCACCCGTTAAGTTCCAAACTCGACGGCCATATTGTGCCAATTTAGCAGCTTTATTCGCAAATTTCAATTCATATAAGCGAGGAGCGATGATTGCAAGTGTTTGTGCATGATCAATTCCGTGTAAAGCTGTCAATTCGTGACCAATCATGTGTGTCGCCCAGTCGGTTGTAACCCCGCAGCGCAATAATCCATTCAACGCCTGATTGGCACACCACATTAAATTAGATGCCAAAACATAATCGCTTGGATTTTCAACTACTTTAGGTCCTATTTCAATTAAGGTCAGCAAAATCCCTTCTGCATACCGTTCTTGTAACAAATTATCTGATGGAAAAGTTAAGTATTGTTCCATCGTATGCATAAACGCATCAATAACTCCATTTGCTAATTGACGTTTGGGCAATGTTGCTACAAATGTAGGATCCAAGAACGCAAATTTCGGGAAGAATAAAGGTCCACCCATTGTACGTTTTTCCTTTAAAGAAGAACGACTGATCACTGCTCCAGAATTGGATTCAGAACCCGTGGCAGGAATGGTGAGAATACAACCAAACGGAACGGCGGAAGTGAATACTTTTCCAGGTTCGCGCAAAAGCACTTCCCAAGGATCGCCAGCATAATTGACTGCTCCTGAAATAAATTTGGCTCCATCAATTACTGATCCGCCTCCAACTGCCAACATAAATCCAATACGATGTTCACGGATATATTCTACAGCATTCATCAGGGTCTCAAATTCTGGATTGGCTTCAATTCCACCAAAAAGATGGACTTCAAATCCCGATAATTCAGTTTTCAGTTTTTCTAAAAAACCAGATCGTTCTATAGAGCCACCTCCATAAAGTACAACCACTGATTTACCCGAATAGTGCTTCGCAATTTGCGCTGAAACATTCGTTAGTTGATCTTTTCCAAAGATGATTGTTGTTGGAGTTGTAATCTCAAAATTATTCATGCTGATTCTATTCAACAAAGATACGGAAGAATTGAAAATGTACACCTGTTTTTTTAAGTATCAATTGTTGTGAAATTGTGGTGCATAGTGTTACATTTTCATCAATTGCTTGCAAACACCTAAACTGTTTTTTACAAGGTAACTTCCTGCTGCTAATTGTAGGAGATTCAATCGATCTGTTGTTGTAGGTGGAATGAGCAATTGACCATTTAACGCATGAACACTATAGGTTCCAACTTCGGAGAAATAAACCTGTTGATTTGCTGGATTTGGGAAGACCTTAAAATCGGATTCCACTGAGCCAAACTGCTCTTCAAGTGCTGAAAAATCGTTGTTCTGATCAGGAGTCGGATCTGAAAAGACCGCGTAACTCAATGTTCCATTTAGTGAGCTTCCGAACGATTCATTTTCAAACAAAATGGGTAATTGAACTGCTTGAATAACCGTTATTGAATCGGGAGCAATTAAATAAACCGTTTCGCCTAAATTGGTGAGTTGAAATGGCAGGTGATCATTTCCTCTTTTTGGTGCGCCACTAAAATAATACAATCGGTATCCATTTCCTTCAATTACACTTGTTTCGTCGGCTTTGATTCTAAATTTTGTTTTATCTCCTAGATCGTTCGTGATAAAATAATTGGCCATCGAAATGGAATAAGGATTCGCATTGTAACATTCAATCCAACTTTCGTGTTGCGCAAAATCATCGTAAATGCCGGCTGTATTTACTACAAGTACTTCATTGATATGCGGTTCAAGGTAATTGATGTCGGGTTCAAAATTGGCTGTAACAAGTGAATCTGTGGTGAGAAGAATGGTTGTTTCTGCAGTTATTCCTAGCTGATTGTTCCAATTTAAAAAACGATAACCTGGTTTTGAAACGGCCGAAAGTTGAACCGGTACGCCTTGAAAATATGTTCCTGTCCATGGATAAATAGCTGGATCAACTCCAGACAATTCATCGCTAATAAACAAACTATTGAGTTGCACATACCCCATTTCAGGTGCAGGATTCGTGACTGTAATGTGCGCAGTATCTGTATATGCAAATTGTGTCATGAATTGACGAAAAACGGTTGCTTGGCGCTTTCTAAAAAACACATCCATACCCGCATAGATCAAATCCCATCTCCCCAATGTTGGAACCTCTGAATAACGCTCTAATAGTGTTTCAGACATCGAAGGATAACGC
Source organism: Fluviicola sp. (assembly GCA_043721195.1). Lineage (GTDB taxonomy): Bacteria > Bacteroidota > Bacteroidia > Flavobacteriales_D > Crocinitomicaceae > Fluviicola. The sequence continues at coordinate 39,498 of JAYSRF010000249.1, forward strand.
CAACGATTGACATGCGGCAACCGAATCGCATTCATTTGATCTTGATAGTTTACAAACGTTTCTTTGAGGACTGTTGATTTAAACGTGCTGTTCAATAAATCTGCCATTAAGCTGGAAAAATCGTTCGTGAATGTTGCGTTTTCAATGAGATTGCGCAATAATCGTGTAGATTTCTGCCACGTAAAAGTTCCTTCTTGCAAGTAATAATTCAGTGCATTGAACGATCTGTATATCGTGTCACAGGATCCACCAAAAATTCCATCCAAATCAAAGAAATTGTTGCGCCACTTGCTAGAAATAATTCCATTTTCGTAATTAAACCAAGCGTTGTTATTAATGGGATAATCAGTGTTTCCAAGGAATATTTGCGCACAATTGACTTCCATGAAGGTGGTTAAATCAACGCGATCTGCGAGGTAATTATAGTTCGTTTGATCTGCCAACGGGTTGTTTTCTGCAAAAAGCGTCAACTCTTCAAATTCCGTAAGATTGGTGCGGTAATCTGATTCGATGATGTAATTAAATTCAGCAATTGCGAGGTTTTCAAGTGGCAATTTGTATTCGCTGCTGATAAATTCCTCATTCATATTTGCTCTGAGGTCGTGAATGCCCCAAAACTCACCATTGATAAATACAACAACGAGTGATGGGTCCGTTTTTGCAAACGACAATTCTTTGGTAAACTGATGTGCTAAATAATCACGTGCAATACAATCTGGTCTGTGTCCATTGGCGCGCAAAACAGCCATTTCAGTTGGTTCTCCATTTGGTAAAATGAATGTTGTTGTGTCATAATCAGAACGGTTATATAAACGCAACGCTTTTTGGGCCGCATGTCGCGATCCGTTTCCGTGAATGCGCATTCCCATACTGATTTCATGATCAAAAACACCCAGCGAATCAAAAAATTGAATGGTTGCGAATCTTTCTGTTCTGCGGGTTGTTTGGTTGTAATTGCCAAGCGGGTTATTCCCATAGACATAAATTCCAGTCTCGTCATCAAAAAAACCGGCACTATCGGTAATAATGGAAACAATTGGCAAGTGATAATGAGGTGTTTCGGTGAAAACAGTGCGTACCAATTCTTCTGAATACAATCCACTGGGAGCAACTGCTTTTGCACGCACGATAAACAATTTAGGAACTTCACCAGATGGAGGAACCCAACCTCTATTGTTTGCGCGACTTTCAGTATAATCACTTATGGGATAATTCAAAGCGGGGTTGGTTGGAATTTGGGAAAATACATTCGGCAAACCAATGGTTGTAGAAACAGTCAATGGCGACAAATAAGGTTGTCCAGCAGATTCGATTTCAAAACCGTTCAACGAATACCGAATGGGAAGTGATGCGTTTAAATTAAAAACAGTTCCAATTGCATGCACACCATTGGTGAGTGTAGTAATTGGCTCGGTTGGAAAGAAGGTTTCTCCAGCACTATTGGTTGAATTGGGCGATGGAGTGGCGTATTGGAATGTTGCTCCATCAGGAAAACGCTGAATGGCCGTGTTGTAACGGTGATCGATCAACGGCAATGAATCGGTCATTAAATACACATTGCTACTGCGCTCGATTAAGTAGATGTTTTCGCCCAAACTGAGTGAGAAATTGGCGTGCAAAAGCGGGGTTTCACGGTTTTTATTACTCAATTGAACGACTACAAATTCGTGTGGATTGATGATTTGATGTGGAAAACGCCACTTGTCTAGGACTATTGCTTGATCACTCAGGTAATAATCATGCAAATCAACTTCGAATGGAAAATCACTGTAAATTTCTACGTAGGCATTGCAAGCATCATCCTCATCAAACAACACACCGTTGTTCCTTACTACAACTTCATTGATTGTCAATTGGGCATTCAAATGATTGAACAGCAAAAAACTGAAGAAAACAAGAAGTATTGCTTTTCTAAAGGCCCAGTTCTTTTGCATGACGCGATGTTTTTGGTGGATTCCACGGATCGTTGTAAGAAGCTTTGAACAGGATTTCTTTCAAGTAAGCAGTTGTTCGAATAATTCTCAAATAATACCCAAAATAGATCACCATAAGTGGAATGTAGGGCAAATAATAAACAAGTGATCCACTTTTGGGCCTGAATAAGGAAAAGAAAATGAATTTGAAGTAGTTCGTAAAGGTGTAGAGGAAAAAATTGATCAAAATAATGTACTCTAATTGAGAACTATAGAATACAATCATTTGAAAAAAATAGATATACCATTTCACATTTAAAATGAGATTGTAGGTGATGTTTTCCGTAAACGAAATAAAATTTGCAAATGAAAACCCTTGATTGGGATAGAATACATTTTTATGTTTTCTCAAGCGAAACCGAATCAAACTTTTATCCCAACGAATGCGTTGTTTGGCAAGTTTTCGGAATGTATTTGGCCCATTGGTAAGACAAACTGCATTCTGGGCGAATTTAATGCCGTAACCGATTTTGCGAATTTTAACTGAAATATCCCCATCTAGTCCTGGACCAATGTCCCATCCTTGAATTTTTTCCAAGACATCTGCGCGAAAAGCACCAAATGCGCCTGAAATAATACGGTAAATTCCTAAATGACTTGAAACTACTCGACCTATTGAAATGGTATCAAAATATTCAATCGCTTGTAAAGTAGTAGCGAGTGATTCTTTGTAGTTTTTGATCATGACATTTCCGCCAACACCACCAACGTTTTCATCGAGGTAGAAGGGTAAAATGATTTCGATAATTGCGTCGCGATCATAACTGCAATCAGCATCTAAATGAATAATGTATTTCCCTTTTGTGAAGCGCAATGCAAGGTTAGCAGCAGATGCTTTTCCTCCTCGGATTTCATTGCGCAGGAATAAATCGATCAATCCATTTTTTTCAAGATCACGCCCAATCGTAGGCGTATCATCGTCAGATCCATCATCTACAACAATGATTTCGATTTTTTTATAGGTTTGCTCATTGAGCGATCGAATCAATTTGTATAAGTGTTTCCCTTCGTTTTTTCCAGGAATAATAATCGAAATAAGTGGCGCTTCGAACCGAAAACGTTCTAAAGCTTCAGCGCGTTTTGTGCGTGTCAATCTCAATTTCATTCGGTGTGAAAGGAGCATGATCACATCGACAAATAGGTAACGAAATAGCTCAAAAAAAACAAAAAACCAAAAGATTCGGATAAACTTCCCCCAACCCATTGCTTGAATGTAATTGATGAATTCGTCAATACTATTCATTCACTTCAGCATTTATTACCATATCCATTTGCAAATCAGCTGATAATTGATAATTCAGCTGGCTCACATTGCTTTCCAATTGAATCGTGAAATCTTTGAAATTATTTTCAATCAAGGTGCGCAAGAGTTGCAATATTTCTGCTGTGATCCGCTCTGAAATGCGTTTCGGAATCTCATTCATTGCTATGAGAATGGTGGATGAAGAATGGAAGGTAATCATATCAGAAGAGCGAATGGAAGAACGAATTTCTGAAACAATTTCTTTCAGTAAAACTTTCTGGGCATCGTGACTTACTTTGGAGTAAAAATCACCTGCATTGACGATTTTAATGACCACAATATTGGAACTCCCATCCGTTTGTTTTAGACGCTCAATTTCATATTTCACCATTGTTTTGAAGGTGTCATATTTCACCGTTCCAATAATTTGTTCGATGTCTTTTGGAGTTGAAGAAAATCCGTTAATGGCAGCATATTCTCCTTTTTTAGTCAAGGTATAACGCAATATATCGGTTGCAATCAGCAATTCTACTGGGTTTTCATACAAACAACTGATGCATTTTGCATAGACATTAAAATCTTGGAATGTATTGGTACATTTTTGACAGGTATGCAGAATGGAAGGTTTATCGTAATCGACTCCAATGTGACGAAGCCGTCTTGAACATTTTGGGCAATCGAGTTGATCATCTAATTGATTAGTGAAGTCGGAAATTGGACCAACATACGCACAGGGGAAATGATGAATCAAATCTTCTGAAATGGCGTTGGGCGATTGGCATTTCGGACACACTTCCCGGTAATTCAAATGAGAAGAATGGCAATTAGAGCAACTATAAGTACGGTCAAAAAATTCACTGTTAAACAATCCTTCTTCTTGTGCAATTTTCATTACTTCAAAAATGGTGTGTTCATCATCGAATGGATAATGGCACGCCACAAATGGAAAGGTATAATTGGTGTTGGAATACACATACGAAATAGGCTCAAGCTCCTTTACTTCACGCGTGTACATGAAGGCAAGCAACTTGGTAATTATTTGCGCTTCAACCGATAATGAATGAATGAGGTTGAGGTCTTTGATGCGTTGTCGAATGGAACCAAGATGATCGTGTACAAGTGTAATTTGTTCAAACGAAAAAAGAGTACCATCAATTAGCGTTCGAAGAAATGGTTCTCTGTGCGCTGTTCCATTTAGAATTAAAATGGGTTTTAAATAGATTTCTGGTTTAAAATTTCCGCGAATTCGCTGAATGACCATGCGTGCAAAATGGTGATTTTTACCATCCACAATAATTCCCGCATAATCCATTGAGCGCTCCAATACAACACTCCTGTTGGGAGAAAGGTAGAGGTAAACTAATTCACCAAAATGAACAGTTCCTTTACTATTATCTATTGTTATGGCTCTGCTCATTATTCAATACTTCAATTTGGTGATTTTTACGCCCATTTTCCAATAGGTTTTCCACATTAATAAATCTGATGGATGAACTGGATAAATATCTACCGAAAGTGAACGCGTTGTAGGTTCATATTTTTTCTGAAATTCTTCTGGTAATTGGTAGGTGGCAAAATAGAATCGTTTGATAATTCCTTCGCTCTGAGTACCATCTGGAAACGTCAATGTTACAATTTCACCTTCTTTTAATGACTTGAGGTCTTCTTGATTAAAAAAGGCTTTGATGTACACATTTTCAGGCTTGTGAATGGATAATATATTCTCCGATTTTAATGCAACTTCAAATTCCTTTTTCATCAAATTAGTCACTGTTCCTGCTAATGGCGAATAAAAAATATTGTCATGATCGTCCTCTTCACCATTTCCGCCACCGCCATTTCCGCCTTTTTTATTGATTTTCGTATTGGCGGTACTTCCAAGATTTCGTTTCATGGAATACAAGGTTCCCAAACTTTTTTTCAGGACAGCTAATTTGTTTTGATTACTGGAAATACTTAAATCAAGTGCATGAATTTTAGCATATTGATCTTCTAATCGAAAACGTGGAAGCGCATCCAATGCCACCCCATTTTTTATGCGATCTAACTCTTGTTGAAGAATTTCACGCTGTTGCATGTCATTATCAATGCGAATTTGGGTCATTTTCAGTTCTTCTTGCACGGCATAAATCTCCCGTTCTGCCCAAGAAACATCTCCTTGCGTCACTTTGGTTTGATTCAACGAAAAATCGAGTGTATTTGGGCTGGAAAAATTGCCATTCTCATCTGCTGGAATGTAGGAAAACAAACTATCTCCCACTTCCACTTCTTCCCCTTCATCACGGAAAAAATGAATGACTCGACAATCATCTGTGTTTCGAATATCAACACTGTCAAACAAGACTTGCCCGTTTCCTTCTACATAGAGGTAATTGTTAATGAGGTAACGCGCCAAGAAAAACAAGAAAATAAATAGAATTAAAAAGTAAACTATTCGGTCCCAATTTATTTTCCTCTTTACTTTTCGATTACTACTTTCAATACTCCGCAAAGTAGTCTCGCTTCGTTTGAAATTAATGCTTTTCATAATCCAACAACGTTTTATCCATAAGCATTAAACGATTGAGATCGTGGTACGAAAACCGTGTGATTGAGGTCATTTCTGCGAGCTGCTTTATAAAAACCTCTAAGTCATTGCGCGAAGTAAAATCTTCAGTTCGCACGGCTATTGTTAATTGCTGCAATTGATTGGCATAAGGTTTCAATTTTCGGGTTATGTATTCAGGATTGATATTTTCATAACACATAAAATGAATTTGATCAACCGATTCAAGAAGTTCCTTCACCAACAACGTATCGTAATGCAAGGGAATCGAAATGGACAATTTTAACTGATTGGAATCGCAGTAAATCCTTGCTTCTTTAATACAACGCAAATAAGTAGCAGTTAATTCTGCGCGATTGGTTTGCCAAGCATCAAGGGTGTGTGGTTCAAGATCAAGGTGAATTTCGCTGCTTTTCCAGTTTTTAGATTGCTGAAGTAACGTTGCTAAGTCTTTTGAAAATTGAGTGGAAGACAACAATTTGTTTTGACCGATCATTGGCACTATTTTCAATCCAGATTCATAGGCTTTCACAACAAATGCGTCTTTCACATTTTTAACCGAATCCGCTTCTTTTACAGCAAGAAATACGGTATTGAATTCATTGTACACACTGTAAGAAGATAGAATTTCTGCATCACCTTTTTCAAATGTACTGGTCCAAGCATATACGTTTTTAACCAATTTTTTATCCGCAGAATAGACGTCAATATCAAATGGGGTAATCTGTTGTTCAATGGATGAATTTAGCGTTTTTTCATTTATTTCCAACAGTTTCAAATACATTTTTTGTTGTAGATCGATCAACTCAATTCCGATTTGTAGTCGTTCGTCAAGCAGTTTCAATCCGTTTAATGGATTAAAATCTGGGTCTTTTAATTCTTGTTTTGCAGACTCTATGCGGATTGTTTCATTGAGCAATTTTAGCTTTTGTAGAAATTGAGCATATTGTTTGACGATATAGCGGTATTCATACGATTCATTCAACAACTCCAATTGATTGGCATTGAACGAATAGATAATATCGTGAAATTGTTTCTCTTGTTTTATAGCGTTAAATCTTCGTTGTTCTTTGTAGGTGAATGGAAAAGGGACGGTTGTTGTTAATCCAACGGAGAAAAAACTCCGATTAGCACCTTGCACCAAATCATACATATTGTAACGCGAATAGGCTTTCAGTTGAATGTCATTGTACCAATTCAGGTTGCCAACCAAAGCTGTTTTTAATTGCTGAATTACTGTATCGCTTTCTAACTTTTTATCGATGGAAGTATAAAATGAATCACTTAAATCAAAAACAGGAGCGTTTAATAAGCGAATAGACGAGTCAACAAATTGAAAAATGTGCGCATTGTAACTGGTATAAATGTTTTGTTGGGCTTTTGTTTCAACGATGCGCGACTGAAAGGAATACAACACTTCTAGGCTGATTTTTTTAAGGTAAAACAGCTCTTCCAAAATGGGTAAAATTTCTTTCAATTGGCGCTCACGGTCATTTAATAAGTGTGTTTTTTGCACATTGAAAAAAGCAATACATGCATTGCGCTGAATACTATTGATTCCCGTGTTTTGGCTTCTTTGGTGGTAATTATTCAATTCTTTTTCGGCCTCCAATGTCTTCACTTTTTGGCGACTATCAACGTATCCGTTTTTCAATATATCCCATTCCAGTCCCACTTGATAACGGCGTCTGTATAAAATATTGTCTTCAATGTCATTAAAAGTAGGATCTAAATTCTGAACTATATCACCACGGAAATCCAATCCAATTTGTTTTCGAGTTAAGTCAATATAGCTTGCGTAATATTCATCATAGTTGTATAAACGTGCATCATCTTCTGCGCCTATTTTAACTAAATACGGTAAAAGCGAATTTGTGGTAGTTGTTGTGAATTGAAATACGCTTGGCTTGTTCCAACTCTTTTCCAATAATTGGATTAATTCAGTTGTTCGTTGCTCGGGGTTCGATTGAGCAAAAAAAGCAGGACATAAGAAAAGAGTTACACCAACAAATAAGAAGCGCACTTATTTAATTTTTAATGAGTTGACAAAGATATTCATTAATTAAAGGCGGGTAAATTTTTAGTCCATTTTAATACGTATTTTTTAGTTTAAATTCAATGAAAATTGTTGTAATATTTATTTGATTCTTCATAATTAAACATAAATGCCGTGTTTAGTTGAATTTTTAAATGACTAGGAGCTGTTCAATTATTTATTTAAGTCGATTTAATTTTTACTGTAATTAGATGTAACGTCTCTGAATAATCGGTTTTAGTGCGTAATATACTATTCTATGTGGTTGAAATGTTCCTTCAATTCGGGAGAACAATAAAACACCCTATTTACATCGAATTAGACCAACCGCTTACGCAATTCTAGGTTTTGTTTTCGCGAAACAGGAATTGGCGTTGTGATTCCATTCAAATGCAATTTATAGCCTTGTGCATTTCCTGAAACACATTCAATATGATTACAATTAATTAAATAACTTTTATGTGCTCGGAAAAACGTTGGAATTTCAGCTAAACAAGCTTCTTGGGTTTTTAAAGTTGAACGCAAAATTGTTTTTCGAACAGCTTCGTTTTCTAGAAAGTACACGGTCACATAATTATCTGCTGCTTCCAGGTAAATAAGTTGATCTGGAATCAGCGTTAAGTCTTCGTTTTTATTATCGGACCGCAAAACAACAGGGATTTCTGTGGTGATAGAAGTGTGCAAATGGGTATTCAATTCAACCGATTCTGTTGTGTAGCGTTTACTCAATCGGACTTCCGTAATCAACAATGAAATAGTAACTGGAAAAATGCCTACTCCAAGTGTGTAAACTTCATACGTTAAGACTAATTCCCATGACCATTCTGAAAAGTTAGCTTGAACAGCAATCAGCGCATTCCCAAAACCGATGAGCACAAAATGCAGGGACATCCAGATCAATTCTTTGCCAGTAGTCCAATTTTGTTCTAAAAACAATCGCGGAAACAAACGCACGAACCCTACATTCATTGCAAGTATTACAAACAAACTCATCGCACCAAATTCGAAACAAATGAGGGTTTTTCCTGTTTTTAAGTCTGCAATTCCAAAAGGTTCAAATAATCGTAGAAACAAAAAAATGAACATTCCGAATGCTAGACTCCCCACCACTGATCGAACAAGTGAAGGATCAAAAGGATATGGTCTGCGAAAAAAGGGTGTTTCGTTTTTCATCTGTGAGTAAAAGTAAAAAAAGTTGGTGTGATTGGGGGAACTCGAATCAAACACAAAATCATGGGTGAAATGGCGATCATTTTTGAAAATCGAGCATTCGTGTAGAGAATAGCTTAGTAATTGGTCTTTAATAGAGGACGTGAATGGATGTGGTGTTGATGTTTCAACAACTAATCCATGATTTGATTTTAGTTTAACTATAATTTTTCGGGTAATCCCGCATTCCGATAGTTATCGGAATACGGAATGTATAACACTGAAATACAGTGATTTAAATAAATAATTCGAATCATTTTTTGCAACACATTTAAATTTCATCCCTCATTCACTTAGAAAAAAACACTTCATCCACCACCAATTAATTATTGTTTAAACCATCCGCAAAATCTACCAATTTTGACTACATTTAACTTGCTATCAATTATCTTAAAATCGCATGTTAAAATCAACATTCTTCGAATTGTGCACCACCTATTCTACAGACGAACAATTGATCGCGCAATTATGGGAAGAAATTTCAAAGAATCATTCCGCCAAAAACAGACATTACCATTCCCTCACGCATCTTGAAAATTTGTTGGATCAACTCAACAATGTAAAACAACACATTACAGAATGGAACACACTTCTATTCACGTTATTCTACCATGATTGTATTTACAATGCGCGAAAAGGCGATAATGAAGAACAAAGTGCGCTTCTAGCTGAAAAACGCTTAACTGCTTTAAAGGTTCCGCAAGCATCTATTGATCAGTGTAAAACACAGATTCTCGCAACAAAAAAACATGCATTCAATACCAACTCAGACACCAATTATTTCACCGATGCAGACCTTTCCATTTTAGGACAATCTTGGGAAGACTATTCAGCGTATGCCAAAAATGTACGCAAGGAATATGCTATTTATCCCGATCTCATCTACCGTCCGGGAAGAAAAAAAGTGTTGGAGCATTTTCTAAACATGGAACGCATCTATAAAACAGACTACTTTTTTGAGCAATATGAGTTACAGGCAAAAAAGAATTTGCACAAAGAGTTGATTGGAGAAAAAGTGTAATTGGAGATTTCAACTGGAAAATTCAGGTTAATCATTTGCTAACACGGTCCATTCTAACAAATGGATTTAGTCAACATTACTTCATATAAAAACGATGGTTCCTTAATATGAATTAAAAGTTTCGGTACTCGAACAATTTCATAAACGGCTCTTGGATAGTGAAAACCACTGGTAAATCAACCAATCATGCGTTTTATTAAAAACTCATTGAACATTCAAATTCCTTTAATCATGTGCAGGTATTAGAACGCGACCTTTGTACAAATAAATGATGATGCGCTCTATAAGTTATGTTTTACTCCTCGTTGGCTTAAGTTCTTTGACGGCTTGTGATTCTGAATCACATCAAACTCCAGCACTAAAAATCAAAGGATCAGACACCGAATATCCATTGGTCAAACACCTCATGGAAGAATATTCAAAAACCACTAAAGTCGATATTACGGTGTTTAGTGGCGGAACTACAGACGGAATAAAAGCACTTTCCATGACGGAATGTGATATTGCAAACGCGTCTCGTAGTATAAATGAGTCCGAAATAGCATTCAATACACAAAAAGGATTTTCACATAAAGCCATTGTTTTTGCCATTGATGCCATTGCAATTATTACCCATTCAAAATTAGGAATTGATTCCTTGTCCACCTTACAATTGGCGCGCATCATGGATGGTACGTATACGAATTGGAAACAATTAGACGGTCCCAATTTACCGATTACTGTTTTTAGTCGGAATGCACATTCTGGTACGTATGTTTTTATGTGCGATCAATTTTGTAAAAACGGATTTCCGAAGAACAGCATTCAACTTGAAAACAATCAGCAAATCATAGAAAAAGTCAAATCAACGCCAGGTGCAATCAGCTATGTTGGTTGTGGCGCAATTCGTGAGAAATCAGGAAAGCCAACTGCTAGTATTTGGACGATGAACCTGTATACTGAAGGTGGACTTGCCTATTCACCGTTTCAAGAATTAGCTGTCATTGCAGGAGAATATCCATTGGTTCGTCCACTTTATCAATACATCAACACCACCCAAAATAAAGTGATCAATGCATTCATTGCGTTTGAATTATCTGAAAAAGGACAACGTTTGGTAAACCGTTTTGGGTATTATCCCATCAATTCCTATTATGAAGAAATGAATAAAGAACATGGGTTTTGAGGGGAATTGAAGAAGCGAATTGAAGTGCTATTTTTCAAACATCATTTCCCAATTACCTTCATAAATTGGTTCGTTGTAAAGACCCGTTAAATCTTCAAGTTCGTATTTGTTATCAAGAACTGAATACGTACCAACAAATTTATGTTCTTCTTCATTCCAAGATCCAACATATTCTACAACATGATTCTTTTTGGAATAATCAACTTGATGTGTGTTATACGATGTTCCAAAATAACTATATGGATACCTTTTAAAAAAACTAATGATGCCATCAGCAAAAAAACCTTTTACAGAAATAACCTCTTCTTTGAATAGTTCTCTAGATTCATCATCTGTAGCCGTTCCCTCAAAGTTGCCATTATTTTCAATGACATCCATTTGGAAATAAACAATGCGTTCTCCACTAATGAAATTAGAGTCAGGGTAGGCAAACCATCCTTTGAATTTGATGTCCTTCAATTGTACAAGAATAAAAAAGATCGAACCATCTCACACCTCACTCTTCGCAGCTTCCAAACACGCAATGGCTTTTTCCATCATGTTTTTAGAACCCACAAAAAACGGAACGCGTTGGTGCAATTTTGAAGGTTGAATATCCAAAATTCTATTCGTACCACCCGTTGCTAAACCGCCTGATTGTTCAGCGATCATTGCCAAAGGATTGCACTCATACAACAAACGTAATTTCCCTTCTGGAGATTGATTCGTTGCTGGATAAATATAAATTCCGCCTTTGATTAAATTGCGGTGAAAATCGGCAACTAACGAACCAATGTATCTTCCTGAATAAGGTCTATTGGCTTCTGGATGTACTTGCTGACAGAAACGAATGTAATCTTTCACACCTTGATCGCATTCATCAATGTTTCCTTCATTCATTGCATACATTCGTCCATTTTCAGGTGTACGCATATTGGGATGAGATAAACAAAACTCACCTATCGAAGGATCTAGCGTAAATCCATTTACACCTTTTCCAGTTGTATAAACAAGCATGGTAGATGAACCATATAACACGTAACCAGCAGCAATTTGATCTGTTCCCGGTTGAAGCATATCTTCCAATGTTGCCAAGGTTCCACGTTGCGATTTACGTTTATAAACAGAGAAGATCGTTCCAATCGAAACATTTACATCGATATTTGAAGAACCATCTAATGGGTCAAAAAGCACAACGTATTTCCCTTGTTTTGCGTGTTCATTGGTAAACGCCAAATAATCATCGTTTTCCTCCGATGCAATGCCACAAACCTCACCACCTGATTCAAACATGCGGATAAATTGCTGATCAGCAACAACATCCAATTTTTGTTGTTCTTCACCTTGAATATTGGTTTCGCCATGAGCACCCAAAATGTGATCCACCAAACCAGCTTTGCGCACATCGCGACTAACGATTTTCGCAGCTACAGCAATATCATTCAAAATGCGGGACAGTTCTCCAGAAGCTCCAGGAAAATCCGCTTGGCGATCCATTATAAATTCATTTAGGGTTGTGACCTTAGACATATCGGCAATTTTGAGGCAAAGGTAAGGAAAAAACCGCATCGCATAAATGGGGAATTCATGATGTGATTATTGTAGACGCTGGATGCATCCAGCGCCTACAGAATCGATTGCAAAAACGTACTTTTACGCGATGTTTCACAAATTCAAATATTACATCTTATTGCACGTGATTATTTTCATGTGGGGATTTACTGGAATTTTAGGAAAATTGATCTCAATTGATGCGCTTTACATTGTCTGGTACCGTATTTTAATTGCGTTTTTTTCCTTGCTAATAGGACTCTATTTGTTGAAAATGCCGATGCGCATTCCCAATCGAAAGCTATTGCTAAAAACACTTGGAGTTGGGATGATCGTTGCCACCCATTGGATTACCTTTTACATGTCCATTCAACTATCAACCGCATCTCTAGGCATTTTGTGTTTATCTACAACTACCATTCACGTTACCTGGCTCGAACCATTGTTGTTTAAAAAACGCTTTTCATGGGTGGAATGTTTGTTTGGTTGTTTGGTCATTTTTGGAATCTATTTTGTTTCCGATGATTTTGATGCCAATCAAATCAAGGCTTTGCTCATAGGTTTGTTTTCTGCTTTTTGTGCAGCACTGTTTTCAGTATTCAACAACAAACTAGCAGAAGATGTCCCCGCTTCAAGTATCACCCTTCATGAAATGGGAATTGGATTTTTATTTATGACAGTCGTATTGGCTTCCATGGGAATGCTCAATGGGAATCTGGTAAAAATGACTGGAAGTGATCTAGCATGGCTCTTCTTTTTAGGAATAGCGTGCACTTCATTTGCCTTTCTTGCAACCATTGAAGTCATGAAAAAACTCGGTGCATTTACTGTTTCATTGAGTATCAATATGGAACCTGTCTATACCATTTTGCTCGCCATTCCTATTCTCAATGAAAATGAATTATTGAACATCAATTTTTACCTCGGTTCAGCTATGATCATTGCAGTTGTCATTGCGAATGCGGTCTATAAATCCATTGTTAGAAAAAAAGAATCACGGATAGAAATTTAAAGTTGAATTTTTGAAGAAACGAAGAGTAAAGGGTTTTGCAACGGTCTTACGATTGTTTTTTCATTCCTGAACGAGAAAGGACATACACCCCGACGAAAATCAATAACATATATCCGATCTTTTCCAATGTCACCGAATTGGTATAATCAGCAGCAATTCCCATCCAAGCAAACAAATACGCAAATCCGATGACCAAAACAGGTTGCAAGTAGATATAGCCACTCGACACCGATGGACTTAGATGTTTTAACCCAACCATAGTAAGTAAGTAGGTTAAAAACGTAACGCCAATGACTACGTATACAATCTTAATGACAATTTCAGCAGGTATTGTTGAAAATGAAGTATTGAAAAATTCTGTAATCGTAGGTGGAAAGAGCAACACAAATACACTCCCAAAAGTAAATACATACGTTATTACCGTGAGTGGGCTATACCGATTCATCAACGGTTTTGCGATAACTAAATAAACAGCATAACTAAAGGCATTAATAAAGAGAAACAAATCGCCCAAAGAAGCTGCAGTTCCTACATGAGAGCTCCGAAGTGTGAGCAAAACCGCACCAATTGTTCCCAAACCAATCCCAATAAGTTTTCCTTTTGTGATAGGATCTTTGAGGATGAAATAAGCAATGATCACAACAAGAATGGGATTTATTGTCATGATAATACCAGAATTGATACTAGAAGAAAGGCTTAATCCGTGAAAAAAAAACAATTGGTTAATGGCGACACCAAACAAGCCACAAGCCGCAACTAAGAGTAAATCTTTTTTGGCAATTCGTTCTTTCGGTAAAAACAGTTTAACCAACCAGAACAATGCTGTTGCGCCCAATACGCGCAAGAGAATGAACACATTGGGAGAAAGGTAATCTGGCATGACACCCTTAGCCACCACATGACTGGCTCCATAGAGTACATTCACAAAAAACAACGCCAAATGGGCTTTAACTGATGAATTCACCGTCCGAAGGTACTTAACCAACAGGAAAATTCGATGAATTTTTCAGGAACATTATTTAAAGTCGAGCTCTCAGGTTATTTAGGAAACTTCGCTCGTTCTTTACTCGTTTCTTTTAAACATTGATGCAGTTGTGGAATTGTATGGATGTTTTCATAAATTGCACGAAGATCTTTATCAAATACATAAAGCGTAAATCCTTTGCGAATCAGCGTTTCTATTGCATCTTTGTTGGTTGTGTTGAAGCCGCGTTGCATCTCTTTCCAAACGGTTTCTTGAATATTAATAATTAAACAGTTCATGATAAATGGGCATGTAAAAAATAATTTATCAATAATAACTTAAAATTTTGTAACTTTAACGAAATATATTCAAGTTTATATCCATGTCATTTTTCTTCTGCACCGATACTTTTGAGGTTATGAAGGAAAGAATCGCGGAAAAAATTAGAATGTTACGTTTGTCTAAAAACTTTAGTCAACAAAATATGGCTGATGAACTAAATCTTACAGTTGCTGCATACTCGAACATTGAACGAGGTGTTTCAGAGATTAATCTGACGCGTTTATCTGATATCTGCCGCATCTTAGATACCACTCCTGTTGAAATGATCACAGAAGATTTGCACATGAAAGAACCCGATATGCAGTACCAAACTAACATCAATCAGCAATTATTGCTCATGATGAAACAGTTGGAACTGTTCCAAAAACAATTGGAAACTTTACAAGCAGAATTGGAGGCTCTTAAAAAGTAATTACTCTAATCAACTGTTGATTAGCTAATTGTTTATTTCTTAAAAGTTTTTATAGTTGAATTTTTGTTGCATATTTGCGCCGAAATTATTTAACTAATGAACATGCTTTCTAAAAGACTACTACTAATTTGTCTCGTCTGTTTATCCTTAAACGCATTTGGACAAACAATCCCCAATCCAGAATTGTTGTATTACAAATTCAACGAGGTTGGAACAAGTGTTACAAACTATGCCACAACTCCACCTGCTGGAACTGCAACCGCAACTATACTTGGTGGCATAACCCAAGGTAGCAATGGTCAATGTGATGGCGCGCTAATAGGTTCTGGCGTTGCTTCTTCAACCGATTATTTGAATACTGGCTGGGCAACAAATCTTACAGGATCAGCTTGGACTATTTCATTTTGGTCTTCTAACATCACTCCTTCAGCTACACTTTTCTACATCTTTGGAGATGTTGGAGCAGGTTCATTTAGATGTTTTACAAATGGTGTAGCTGGTGCTAATAACTGGATTTTAAGAGGAACATTCACCGATGTCCTTGTGACAGGTGGTGCTACTGTGGCTCCTTCAATGACAACATTTGTTTACGATCCAATCGCTGGTGATATCAAAGCTTATTTGAATGGCGTTTTGGTAAATACAGTTGCGCAAGTTGGACCTACTATCAATGGTGCTGGACCATTCAAAGTGATGGGTTATTCTTCAAATGTGGGTTCACCAGTTGGTGGTTTAATGGACGAATTCCGTGTGTATAATCGTGCATTGAATACTACTGAAATTACTCAATTGTATGTCCGTTCTACGAGTGAAACGGTAAGTGTAAATGCATGTGGTGATTACACCAGCCCAAGTGGAAATTACACATGGAATACGCCAGGCACTTATCTAGATACTATTCCAAATAGTTATTGTGGAGACAGTTTAATGACCATCAATTTATCCATAAACTCACCCTCTTTTGATACAATTTCTGCTGTTGCTTGTTCTAGCTTTGATAGCCCAAGTGGAAATTATACCTGGACAACCTCTGGTATGTACTATGACACCATTCCGAATGCCGTTGGTTGCGATAGTTTATTGACCATTGATTTAACCATCAATTACCCAAGTGCTGATACGTTTTCAATAGCGGCTTGTACAGATTATACCAGTCCGAGTGGAAATTATACGTGGACTACTTCTGGAATGTATTATGACACCATTCCAAATGCAATCGGTTGTGATAGTTTATTAACCATTGATCTAACGATCAACAACCCAAGTGCCGATACATTTGCAATTGTGGAGTGTGATCAATATATAAGTCCAAGTGGAAATTATACCTGGACCACTTCAGGAACCTATTATGATACTATTTCAAATGCCTCAGGTTGTGATAGTTTAATGACTATTGATTTGACAATTTTGCTCTCATCTACTAGTACAATTGATACGATTGTCTGTGGAGACTATACTGCTCCAGACAATACGGTTTATTCCACAAGTGGACAATACATTGCTACTATTCCAAATGCAGTAGGATGTGATAGCGTGATTACCATCAATTACACCAACAATGACATTCAAGTTACTATTTCTGTAAGTGGAATTACCTTAACAGCAAATGCAGTAAATGGATCGACTTACCAATGGATCGATTGTGCAAATTCGAATCCGATTGCAGGAGCAACCAACCAAACGTTTACACCAACTGCCAACGGTTCGTATGCAGTACAAGTAGATAATGCGACGTGCTCTACTACTTCTTCTTGTTCCAGCATTACAACAATCGGTTTACAGGAAAATGAATCAATGGCTGATATTCATGTATTCCCAAATCCTGTTTCAACAAACTTGACAATTTCAAATACTGGATTGAAAAACTTAACACTTGAAGTTTACGATAATGCAGGAAAATTGATGCTTACAACACATTCAAGTGAAGCGGTGATTTTGCTCAACATGGAACAATTGGTTTCAGGAATTTATCTAGTGAAAGCCATTTCAACGGAAGGTCAACAGACCTATAGAATTATGCGTGATTAATTAAATACCAATGCCATTTATTAAGAAAGGAGGATGTTCATTCATTCTCCTTTTTTTGTGTAACCCTTCCATTCGAAGAACAAGAAATAACATTTTTAAAGATAATTTTATTCCATATTCTGCGTTAATGGCTCACAAACTGTAAATTCGCACTTCAAAATACTACAAAATACATGGAAGAAAGTACTGCTGTAATGCAAGAACAACGCATGAACCTCCTAGTAACCATCTGGAAAAAGCGCAAGATTCTATTAATTGTTTCAGGCGTAGCTTTTGTGGTTTCGACTGTGATTGCCTTTTTAATGACACCCATATACCGTTCAACGGCAATTGTTTTCCCAGCAGCGACTAGTACGGTTTCCTTTTCTGAATCTCGAAATGCAAAAGCATCTTCAATGGATTTTGGTGAAGAAGAGCAAGCAGAACAATTGATTCAAATCTTACAATCATCGCGCATTAGAGACAAAGTAGTAACTGAATTTGATCTTGAAAAACACTACGAGATCGAGAAAGACGATGTGAACAAACACTACAAATTGGTAAAAGAATACAACCAGAATATTTTGTTTGTGCGTACACGTTACGGTTCCATTCAAATTGATGTGTTAGACCGCGATCCCGTTTTAGCCGCTGATATCGCCAACAAAATCGTTGACCTCATCGATACGGTAAAAAACGAGATGGTTGCTGAACGAACACTTCCTGCTTTTCAAATCAATCAACGTAAAAAAGACCAAATGGAAGCAGACCGAAAAGCGGTTCTCGACCAATTGGATTCCTTGGCTGCAAAAGGTGTTGTGCAATTAGACGCACGTGCCAATTTGTTCTCTGCTTATATCGATGCTCGTGATCCTGCCGACCGTGCGGAATACAAACGCAAGATTGATACCAACTTGAAATACGGTGCCACTTTTGACGGATTGGAATACATCCGAAATGAAAAAATCACCAAATTGGCTGATTTCGTTGAATCGTACGAACAAGCAGAATCCGATGCGAATACCAAATTCAACCACAAATTCGTTGTTGAACGCGCCGTTGTAGCGGATAAAAAAGACAAGCCTAAGCGCATGATCATCGTTTTGCTTTCTGTAATGGCAACATTTATCTTTATGGTATTTGCCTTGTTGATTCAAGATAAATTGAAAGAACTTCGCAAGTTGGCGTAGTGACTTTTCTCCGAGAAAATAGCTGGTTACTAACCTTTGGATTTTTATTCATTGGCATACTTGGTTATGCCGTTTGGATCGATTCATGGCTTGGTTATGTCATTCCCTATGCACTTGTTGTGCTCTATGTTGCTATTTTTTATACCGAATACACCTTTTTCTTCATCCTGGGAATCACACCACTTTCTGTCAACATTGAAGAATATACAGAAGGATTTGGTTTGTTTTTGCCCACCGAACCCTTGCTTTTTGGTACGATGGTTTTGCTCTTGTTGCAATCGTTGTATTCACGCGTGTTTCCGGATTACCTCTGGCGAAATCCGATTGTTTGGACCGTTGTCGCTTTTCTATGTTGGATTTTCATCACTTCCATTACAAGCGAGCAACCGATGGTTTCCTTTAAGTATTTATTGGCGCGTTTGTGGTTCATTATCCCATTACTGTTTTATGGAAGCAATATCTTCTATTCAACCAAAAAAGTAAAATGGTTTCTTTGGTTGTTTATTACTGGAATGATCATCGCAATTTTATATACCGTTGTCATTCATGCTTCGTATCGTTTTGGAGAAAAGGAAAGTCACTGGGTAATGTGGCCGTTCTTTAAAGATCACACCATTTATGGAGCGTTGATCGCCTTGGTTGTTCCATTGGTTTTCGCACTCTACTTTTCGAAGAAACACACGCCGCTATTACAGTTTATTCTAATTGGATTCATTGTCATTTCACTTGTTGGCTTGTATTTTTCTTATACACGTGCAGCTTGGTTGAGCGTGATTCTTGCATTGGGAATCTGGGCATTGATTCGGTTTAAAGTACAATTCTCTGTTGTCGCTTCAATCGCTTTGGTGTTTGTAGCCTTTATTTGGTATTCCTGGAATAGCATTCAGCAAGATCTGGAGCGCAATAAATTTGAGCATACAACGGAAGAATTCGGGGAACGATTGCAAAGTGCTACAAATGTTACGACCGATGCATCCAATTTGGAGCGCATCAATCGTTGGTCATGTGCTGTTGCCATGTTTCAAGAACGACCATTGGTTGGTTTTGGTCCAGGAACGTATTCATTTGAATATGCACGCTTTCAAGAACCTGAAAACCTCACCATTATTTCAACCAATTTTGGAAACGGAGGAAATGCACACAGCGAATACTTAGGTCCACTCGCCGAAATGGGATTGCCAGGAATGTTACTCGTTTTTGCGATTGTGATTGCCATTTTTTATCAAGGCATCAACTTGTATCACCGCTGGCCAGAAGATGATAAAGAGATCCGCACCTTGATCTTGGGAATGATCCTTTCCTTATCGACCTATTTTATCCATGGCTTGCTCAACAATTACTTGGATACAGACAAAGCAGCTGTTCCAATTTGGACAATGTGTGCCATTTTTATTGCTTTAGATGCAAAACTCAGAGCAGGAAACGAAACCAATAAAGGTTAATTACTTGCTATCACCATTCATAACCTGAGTCCGACTTTTAATTTAGATTCAGAATTCAGTTTTAAAAGTGATAGACAAGGCGGTTTTATGAGGAATAGCGAGCTATTTCGAATGAAACTAACGAAGTATGTCGCTTT
>JAYSRF010000250.1:0-20235 GCA_043721195.1 Fluviicola sp.
GTCAACAATACGGGAAAAACACGGTTAATCCGTTGCCGAATCGTTCCATTGATTTGACGAGCGAAATAACCAATGGCAAGCATTGTAGGGAATGTTCCTAGACCAAAAACAACCATGCCAGCGGCTGTGCCAATCACACTTCCGCTGAGTAATGCGTTTCCCAGTGCAACGAAAACCATTCCGCAAGGCAACAAACCGTTCAACGAACCAAGCGCCACTAATTTCCCTGGCGATTTAGAAGCCAATAAGCGTCCCATTTGTTTGACAATGGCTTGCATCATTCTGTTATTCGGAAATTGAATCGCATGAATCCATTGACGTTTCCATGCCAGTACAATCATGAAGATTCCCAAAACAATACTCAACGCTTGGATGAGGTAAACCAATTGAAATGTCAATCCGATACTGCCAATCACTAAGCCGAGTAATGCGTACGTAAAGATCCGCCCGAAATGGTATTGAATCAAACCAGTCAGAATGGTGAATGGCGATTGTCTATTCAACGGCAAAGCCAATGAAATGGGACCACACATGCCTACGCAATGAAATGTTGATGCCAATCCTAAAAGAAATGCCGATGTGAGTAACATGATTACCGTATTTGAATCGCTTGTTGAAATAGGAAATCAGCTTTGTTGGCTGTTCCTTTAATGGATAAATCATAATTCCCCTTTTCCATGCTTCTAACAGGAAGTTGAATCAGCTGATTTCCAGCCACATGAAACGAAAGATCCATTTTCTCATTGTTGGGTCGTTTCAACTCAATATGAAGTGAATCATTCGTATACACTTGCGGAAGGAGCAATTTCAATTCTGTTTCAGAAATCGTTACTTCAATTTTTTCTGGCGTTTGCTGATACACTTGTTCAGCTGCATAATGTGCATTGTAATTCAGTTCTTGCTGGTAATAATCTTCTGAGACCAAATCAGCACTATGACGCATCATATTCACAACCATGAATACAATAAAGCCCATAAAACTTACCATTCCGATAACAATTCCTTTTCCCCAATTCATCGTTCAATGTATTTTTATTAATAATAAGGTCCAATAAATTTGACTTTCACACGGTCAATTTCTTTGCCATTTCCTAACACGATAATCTTTAATTTTCGTTCACCTTTTTTAAGATCATTGTACGGCATAGTGATTAAAAATCGCTCTTTCAAGTGTTCCTCTTTCTTTAAATCAAGATGAGGCGATACCACTTTAATATGTGCATGAGGATGATCTGCTTTCAATTGAATGTGAAAGGTGTTTTTTGTCTTATTCGTCATATCAATCTCAAACGTGTTACTAACTTGATCGCCGTTGATGACTTGATACGTAGAACCACGCTGACGCAAAATAGTTGTTGAAAAATCACGCCGAGTGACCAATAACGTGACTAAAACGCCAATTAAAACTACCAATAAAATGGTATAAGAAACAACCCTGCGTGTCCACTGAAAACGGGTGCGATTGGTAATTCCATTTTCTGAAACGATACGAATCAAGCCTTTATCTTGTTGAACACCTTCCATAATGGTGTCACATGCATCGATACAAGCGGTACAATTGATACATTCCAATTGCGTTCCATTGCGAATGTCAATTCCCGTTGGACAAACATGTACACATTGATGACAATCGATGCAATCACCTTTGGATGCAGCTGGTCTATCTTCGCCTTTGTGAAACTTTGCACGACCTTCACCTCGCACATGATCGTAGGCAACAACCATCGAATTTGGGTCGAGTAAAACACCTTGTAAACGACCGTAAGGACAAATCGTTGTACACACTTGCTCTCGTAAATACGAAAACACGAAGAAGAACAAAGTGGTAAAGATGACAATGGAAATCAATCCACCCACATGTGTGTAAATGGGTTGTTGTTGAATGCCCCACAATGCATCTACTCCAATGATATACGCCAAAAAGGTATTCGCTATGAAAAAGGAAATCAACCAGAAAAGGGAATATTTCAAAACACGTTTGCGTAGTTTAATTCCCCGCATCGGTTGTTTTGCCAACCATTTTTGTTGATTCCAATCACCATCAATCCAGTATTCAATCTTGCGGAAAACAAATTCCATAAAAATCGTTTGGGGACAAATCCAACCGCAAAACAATCGCCCGTAGATCACCGTAAAGAGTACCACACAGACTACACCAACGACCATCAGGATTGCAAATAAATACAAATCCTGTGGCCAGAAGATGGATCCAAAGACAACGAATTTTCGCTCAATAATGTTTAGCAAAATCAACGGTTCACCTCGGAAACGAATATGAGGAGCTGCAATTAAAAAAAGTAGTAGTAGGTAGCTCACCCATTTCCGTTTGGTATAAAATTTTCCTTTCGGTTTCTTCGGGAAAATCCAAACGCGTTTTCCTTTTTCGTTAACTGTTGCAATATGATCTCTAAACTCGTCCATGATGGATTGGTATGATACGTTCTATTGAAATGATGTATGTTATCTCGTTTAAGATATTGACCGTTGCAAAACCCTTTACTCTTCGTTACTTCAAAAATTCAACATCCTCATTTACACGAGTAAACTGCGGTGTTAAATTTTAATCGCGCTTCGATTAATGAATTTTGCAACGGTCTTAAATAGTATTCATTTATTAACCTCAGACTATTTTATTTCTGTTCCTTGAGGTTCCTTACCTGCTTTAAATTTCAGTTGTAGTACAAATGATGCAACTTGTTGTAGTTGTATCGGATTGAGTTTAGAAGCATGTTCGGGCATTCCGTTCGCTGTTCCATTCTTAATGGTTCCGAAGACCTCTTTAATATCCTTGCCGTAAATCCAGAAATTATCTGTCAAATTCGGACCAATATCACCTTGACCACCTTCTTTATGACAAGCGATACAGTTGTTTTGGAACAATCCTTTTCCAGCTGAGATATCTGCCTCTTCTGTCAATAATGTAGCATTGGTTTCATCTACATTCATCGCCATTTTATCCAAATACGCATCGATCTCTTTTTGTGCAGTCGCTACTTCTTTTTTGTATTCAGCTTCTTGTAAATCACCTGTTCTAAAGAAATGGTAATTGAATAAATAGATCACCGCGAATAAAATAGTAGCGTAGAATCCCCAAACCCACCAAGGCGGAAGGTTGTTGTCCAACTCTTGAATTCCATCGTATTCGTGATCCATCAAGATACTTGCTTCATCTTCGATTGGAACGACATCGGTCAATACATGTTTGATCTTTTTTACACGTTCAGGTTTCACCTTTTCTTTTCTAGGTACAACCATGTACAGGAAGGTATTGAACAAGTTTTTCAAATACAGCACCGCTGCAACCATGAGTAAATCAAGTGTTAACAGGATGTATAAATCACTTCGTTCAACAAGTAACCAAGGGGTTTTCTCTGTAGTATCTCCTGCATTCACAAACTCAAGCGCGTAAGAGGTGTTGCTTGTAAACATACTTCCAACTGCTACAATCAATAAGATAATTCCTAGGAGATTCTTTCCTTCTTTCTGATCATTTTGTTCATGCAATTTGTTTTTGAATAAATCAGATTTCACAAAACCAATGATCGTATTGGACATAATCATGATCGCGAACAAGAGGATTACCATAAAGGTGATCAACCAATAAAACATCGTGAGATTTCCTTCATAGTCTGGAACATACGTAATTTCTTCAGTTGGTACACCAGGAACAGTTGGATCTGGTATAACCTCCACATAATTGTCCACATAATCCAAAATAGCATCTACTTCTTCATGCGTAACTTGTTGTGGTGACATTTCACTTCCGCTAAACCCTTTGATCGCTTGCGCCATTTTACTTTGACCACTAGAAATTAAGACTTTAGAATTCTCTACCCATTTGTAGAGTAATTCACCTTCGCCAGCATCGTTCCATTTTTGTTTGACGCCTTTTAATACAGGGCCAATGGACGCTTTGTCAACCATGTGACAGGTATTGCATTTTGCTTTGAATAATTGTTCGCCCTGACCAAATGCCGCTCCAAAAAACAAGAGTACGGCACATATTACTAGAGTTGTTTTATAGGTTTTCATTGTCAACGAGTTTGGTTATTGGTTCATCGTCAGAAAGTGGAATGGCACTGAGTTCATCAATCGTTGCTTTTCGCATGCGTGTGATGCGGATAAGAACGACTAGAAAGAAAATCACAAAGACAAACAAGGAGAACATGCCATACCATTGTACGCCTTCTTCTGTTGCTAAATGGTGTTTGATATAACGTAACATAGCTTTTATTTTAAAGAAGGTTTAACTTTAATATCTGTTCCAATGCGCTGCAAATAAGCAATCATGGCAACAATTTCCTTGGTTTCAATTTCCTTGATCTTCGCTTCTTTGCTTTGACCATTCAATCCAATCTTCGGCATGTTTTCAACAATATCTGTTGCGATTAAATGTGCTTGAGCTTTTAAGTCTTTCAACGCTTTGAACTCAAATCCTTTTTTATACGGAACGCCCATTTTACGCATTGCATTGATTTTTGCTTGCAAATAAGCTGTATTCAAATCATCCTCTCGCATCCATGTGTAGGCTGGCATGATAGAACCTGGAGAAAGTGTTTTTGGTCGAATCATGTGATCATAATGCCAACCGTTACTTCGAAGTCCACCTTCACGTGCTAAATCTGGTCCAGTACGTTTTGAGCCCCACAAGAACGGGTGATCGTAAACAGTTTCACCTGCCTTTGAATAATCGCCATAACGCGTCGTTTCGAAGCGCAATGGACGCACCATTTGAGAGTGGCAGTTATTACAACCTTCGCGGATATATAAATCTCGACCTTCTAATTCCAATGGTGTATATGGTTTCACACTTGAAATGGTTGGAATATTTGATTTCACCGCCATCGTAGGAATAATTTCCGCCAAACCACCGATCGCCACCACAATAATACTGATGATCATGAATTTCACTGGTTTTCCTTCAATACCCCTGTGCCAGTATTCTTTTGAACCTTTTGTTGCATGAGCCAATACTGGAACTTCTACGATTTCTTCTGCTAAGAAAGAACCAGCGCGAACCGTTTTGAAAATATTGTAAATCATCATGAGTGCACCAATGATGAAGAGTCCACCACCAATAGAGCGAAGAATATAATAAGGACGCATACTAGAAACTGTTTCCAAGAAATCTTTGTATACCAATGTTCCATCTGGATTAAAATCTTGCCACATCAACCCTTGTTGGAATCCTGCAATATACATAGGTACAGCATAAAGAATGATTCCGAGCGTCGCAATCCAGAAATGCTGATTGGCCAATTTTCGAGAGTAAATTGTTGTACGGAACAAGCGTGGAATCAACCAGTAAATCATACCGAAGATGAACATTCCGTTCCAACCCAATCCACCAACGTGAACGTGCGCAATCGTCCAATCCGTAAAGTGAGAAATCATATTCACTGATTTCAAGGAAAGCAAAGGTCCTTCAAACGTCACCATACCATAACAGGTTAAAGCAACAACCATGAATTTGAGCATCACATCATCTCGTACACGATCCCAAGCTCCTCGAAGCGTAAGTAAACCATTGAGCATTCCACCCCAAGATGGAGCAATGAGCATAATGGAAAAGACAACACCTAAACTTTGTGCCCAATCGGGTAAAGAAGTGTACAATAAATGGTGAGGTCCAGCCCAGATATAAATAAAGATCAACGACCAAAAGTGAATGATAGATAAACGGTAAGAATACACCGGGCGATTCGCTGCTTTCGGAACAAAATAGTACATCAATCCTAAGAAAGGAGTTGTTAAGAAAAACGCAACCGCATTGTGACCATACCACCATTGAACCAGCGCATCTTGAACACCTGCATACCAAGAATAGCTTTTGAACATACTAATTGGCAATTCAAAGGAGTTGAAGATGTGCAAGATAGCAACCGTAACAAACGTAGCGATGTAGAACCAGATTGCCACGTACAAGTGTTTTACACGTCGAACCAAGATTGTTGCGAACATGTTCCAGCCAAAAACCACCCACATTACAGCAATAAGGATGTCAATCCACCATTCCAACTCTGCGTACTCTTTACTCGTGGTAATACCAAAAGGTAAGGTAAGTGCAGCACACAGAATGATGAATTGCCATCCCCAAAAATTGATGTAACTCAATTTATCACTCCACATTCGCGTCTTCAATAAGCGCTGTAGCGAATAATAAATACCGGTAAAAACACCATTTCCAACAAATGCGAAAATGACGGCATTCGTATGTAAAGGTCTAATTCGCCCAAACGAGATGTAGCGAAAACCTAAATAATCATTAAAAAATTCAGGGAATGCGAGCTGTAGTGCTGCTATCAGTCCCACGAGCATTCCTACTATTCCCCAAGTTAGCGTGGCGAATGTAAAATACTTGACAATCTTATTGTCGTATTTAACTTGTTGTATTTCCATCGTTATTTTGATTTTGGATGTGCGTAATTGGTTCGTCCTCAAACAGAACGCGAACTGAAGGTGTGTAATCGTCGTCGAATTGTCCGTTTTTAGTTGCCCAGATGAAGGAAACCAAGAAGAAGGTGGCGACAACCAGACTCACGACAATCATTATGTAGATCATTCCCATGGAACAAAGAAAACTACAAAGCCGGTGAATAAACATGACAGTTCTTATGTGTAAAACTGATATTTATCAGTTTTTTTTGTCATTTGTTCGATAACTTGGCGTTTTTGAAAATTCATTGACCGAGCAAATGGTATGAATGATTACTTTTAATTTATGGAACATTGGATTCATTACTACAATGAGGGCATTTCTGCTAAAGACGCATTGCAATTTGAGCAATCGTTGGCCTTTCATTTAAAGGTCTTGGAGTTAGAACCAAATTTGGAAATGCCTGAAGCATGGCACAATGCTGGTGCAGCCTACCTGCGTCTAGGAAAAAGATCGGAAGGTTTGCCCTATTTGCGTAAGGCAATCGAATTCTATGATCTGTTAATCCATTCCATACAAGAAGTAGGTGTTTTACGCTCGAATGATTTGGCGAGTGATTACCTCTACAACGATGATTCAGATGAAGATGAAGATGATTCCTCTAGTGAACGTTGGTATTCAACACACGATGAAGCAAACGAAGAGTTGGATGATGATGAGTTTTATGGAGATGAGCCTGTAGCCTATTATTTATTTTGGAAAGCGTGTTGTTATTCGCTACTAAATGAACGGGAACTCATGCTAGAAACCCTTACCGACGCCGTTTTGGAAGACGATTGGTATGCATTGGAAGCGTTGACAGAGGAAGATTTACAAGCTTATTGGGAAGATGCTGATTTGAGAAAATTAATCGACCCGATTGTTCTTCAAATCAACTCACCAGAACACAAACATTTATTTGAGATTTTCGAACGCATTGAGAAACGCGTTTTGATCGGGTTTGAAGATCCTATTGAGTTTGTAGAAGATGTCATCGATGAAGTGGAAGCTGAAAAATGGGGCGACCCAACTCCAGTAACTTGGATCAAAAAAACCGTGCGTGATTTACACGAAAAACACTTAGAAAAAAGCAAATCTTGGCCAAAAAAAACGGATATCATTCGCTTAGCACATGCCTTCAATGACCTCTGCAAAGATGGTGTCTTGGCCTTGCATTATTCTGGACATAGTCAGATCGAAGCGATTGATGAAGTGAAAGAAGTCATGGACGACATGGTTCTCTCGCCTGATTTGGTAAAAGGTTTTTGTTTTTACAGTGGCGAAAACGTAGAAGAATTGATTTACCAAGAAAAAGGCACGCTTTACCTCACCTTCAATAGTATTTTGTTGGATGATCCACAGTTTGGCATTGATATCGGATTGATCATCGTGAAACGCTTAAAAGAACATGGCTTTACCGTTAAATGGGATGAAACAATGAAAACGCGCATTGAAATTTGTGATTTCTCTTGGAAAAAAGTATTTCTCAATGACGGCGATCAACAATTGTGGGACCATTGGCGGGTGTTTGATTTGTTTTAAGTGGATGAGGATGGAATTAAGGGATAGGCAAATTGGTAATATTCATTACCCGTCCATGAAAAAGTGAGATCAGGGTCAATATCTATGCGAAAAGCACTGAAATCTGACATGGGATCAACTAAATTATGTACCCTAAAGCAAGTACCATCCTCTAAATATTCGAATTGATACAATTCTTCGCCATTCTCATCGTAGATATATTTTTCACATTCATTGTACAATGGCTCATTCAAATTGTGATCATAAGGCATCCAACATAATTCTTTATCTTGGAGATCAAAAACAAAAATATCTTTTCTAACCAATGCACCGTTTTCATACTTATAAGTATTAAAAGTTATATACCCATTTATTTCAGTTTTGATCGTTAATGCTGCATTCGGATCATCAATCAAAATTTCATTCATTTCTGACTCATTACAGAAATACTCAGTGCCTATCAAATTTGAATCTTTATATCGTTCAATTTTCACAAGCGTTTCATTCTCGAAAATTTCTTTACTATACTCTTGCGCTAATTGTACTTGTGACAAGGTTAGCTCATTCAATTGATCAGAAAAATATTTTACAGATGTACTCAAAATTATACGTTATTTCCACCATCGTTTACTTTTGTACCTTGCAAAGGTGGCTCCATGAGAAAATCTCGCCAAGCAATTAGCAGTTCCAGAAAATCTTGAAGGGAACCATAATCTATGATATTTTGAGCATCCTGATTATAAAATTCAATATTGGTTTCAGTAATGTAAGCTATTTGTTCTCCTGCTGTAAAATCTGGATCTTCAATCAATTCAAAATTACCGTTGATAGCCAATTCAATATTCGCAATATGCTCGTTTAAAGTTATTATAGATTTAATATCTGTTATGTGATCAGGGTCATTGATCTCCGATGTAGCATATTTATAACTTGTTCCATTTATAACTTTATTAAAGAATTTGATCTTTTTATTTTCTATCGCACTCATGCCAATGTTTTTTGTTCAGTTAGGCTAAATTCATTTCTTCTTGAACACCTTCGTTAGCCCATTCAACAAGGGGAAATAGGTTGATTTGATTTCACTAAAGTTCCAATGCCGCTTAATTTTTGTACCATGAAGTGGAGGTTCTAAAAGAAAATCTCGCCATGCAATTAGCAGATCCAGAAAATCTTGAAGTGAACCGTAATCAATGATATTCTGACCATCTTGATCATAAAATTCGATATTGGTTTCAGTAATAAAAGCAATTTGATCATTAGTGCAAAAGCCAGTGTCCTCAATCAACCCAAAATTACCATTGATCGCCAATTCAATATCCGAAATGAAGCCGTTTAAAGCTTCTGTATATTTAAAACTAGTTACGTGATCAATATCAGGATCATTTATTTCTGACTTAGCTTGCTTTATAATCCTTCCTTGTACAATTTTATTGTAAAATATGATTTTTTTATTTTCTATCGCACTCATGCCAATGTTTTTTTGTGAAGTTAGGCTAAATTCATTTCTTCTTGAACACCTTCGTTAGCCCATTCAACAAGGGGAAATAGGTTGATTTGATTTCGCTAAAGTTCCAATGTCGTTTAATTTTGGTGCCATTAAGTGGCGGCTTCATTAGAAAATCTCGCCATGCAATTGCAATTTCCAAGAAGTGAGTAGTTGGTAATTGGAATACAGAACCTCTTTCTCCAGGAAAAGCTGAGTAAAACACAGTTCTGTCATGGTAAATTAAAACATCAACTATAGCAGAATCAGCTTGAATTTCACTAGTTACATCAGCTAGGGCTGATTCTATCATAGGAATCAACCATTCGGTTATATCCAAAGCATCTCCACAATCCTGAAAAAAATTACCGATCCATTCTGGATTAGACTTTAATCCTTTAAAAATCTCTTTTCCTCCGATTCCAAAATCCATTACCATATTGGTAAACGAAATTTGATACTGATTTGCAATTTCTTGATTCATTTTACTGTGTTGATTTAGCTAAACTCTATTCCACCATTTTTTTATTCTTTTTCCACTCAAAGGTTCTGCTAGTAGAAAATCTCTCCAAAGAATTAGGATAGCTAAAAAATGGTGTGTTGGTAATATAAAACGTGGTGTTGCCTCGACATCAATAAACATTCTTGAATTCACATTTCCAACCATTACACCAATTCTGCTTCCTGAAATACCATAATCTTCAAGATTCTCCCTAATTACTTCCTCTATTTTCGGAATAATCTCATCAAGATCTCTTTCATCGTCCCAGTAACATAGAAACTCAGCTAATAGTTCATTGTCGGCATTAGGAGACTTGTACGTTACGGATTCTCTTTTATCCATTTTAATTATTTTATTGGTGAATTCGATTCCGTATTCATTCATTAACTCCTGTGTTGTCATTATAGAATAGTTTTTATTGTAATTTAAAAGTTGGGGGAGCTGTTTTCATTGTTCCATTAGGATAAATGTACAATCTATTCCATCGATCATTTTACTTTGTAAAGTTTCGCATTCAATTGTTCATTCATATTTTAAAATTTTATGCTCAGAAAACCAGTTTACAATTCAGCCTCCACAAACGAGAGAAAAACAGGTAAGTCTTCGAGGGTAACGACCTCCGACAAGCGAGGGTAGTACCGTTTGGCTATGGTGTTTGGCATGTGGATGTTGTTAAAACTTAAGTAAGTTAATTTAGTTATGCGATATTTCCGTTTTCGTTGATAGGATTGTCATCGACTCTAGTTCCATTTAGAGGTAATTCTATTAAGAAATCACGCCAAAGTATCACTATGTCATAGAAATCTTGTAATGGAATATCATAGTAATCTGAATAGACAATATTATCATCAGAACCATCAGAATAATCCAAAACATAATAAAAACTCGCTTCAACCGGGGTCATTTCAACAGAGATTCGTCCACCTTGCGTTTGTCCCCACTCAATAGTCTCATCAAGTACTTCATAAATTGATGGAATGAGCATTTCATCGATAGCATCACTATTAGTCCATGAACACAAAAATTCGGTTAATTCTTCAGAAATCGTCAATGGCGACTTATCAACTTCAGCGGGCCAATCACCAATTTTTAAAACGTTATTGTTAAAATCGATATTATAAGCAATTCTCAATTCTTCTGTATTCATAGATATTATTTTTTGAATATTATATACGTGGGTGTGCAGTCTCTATTTTATTGGTGAATTCGATTCCGTATTCATTCATTAACACCTGTGTTGTCATTATAGAATAGTTTTATTTATCAATAGTCTGAAAACTGAGAAGGGTACGTTTTCAGAAAAATGTACTCCAATACCAGTTTATAAATTTAATGCATTAACCGCATAAAAACCGTCTTTCTATTTTGTAAGATAACCGCTACTTCCCAACTTGCTTCGCCCGCTCCACTGCTACGGACGAGCCTGGTTGGTGGTGAATACATTTTCCCCTATCTTCGTCCCCATGTTTTTTATTTTATCAAAAGTCTTATTATTCCTGCTTTCCCCATTAACGTGGATCATTCTGGGAGTAGCATTCGCCTTTTTTGCTAAAAATGCAAAGTGGAAAAAACGTGGACGAAATACCGCCATTTTCTGTCTCTTGTTTTTCAGCAATACGTTTGTTTACAAAGAATTTTGCCGACAATGGGAAGTCTTTGGAATTCCTGAATCGCAGTTAAAACACCACGATGTAGGTATTGTGCTTGGCGGAATGGCGGAATACAACAACGATTTAAATACATTAAGTCTCAGAAGAGGTGGCGACCGGATTTGGCAAGCAATCAATTTGTATAAATCAGGAAAAGTTGACAAATTGCTCATCAGTGGTGACAATGGCGATTTGACAAACAAAGGGCTCCACGAAGCGAAACAGATGAAAGAATTGTTGGTCAAATGGGGCATTCCAGCAAAAGACATACTCGTGGAAACAGTCTCTAGGAATACGTATGAAAATGCAGTCGAATCAAAAAAAGTATTGAAACGAAAATTCCCAACAGCACACTCCTTTTTATTGATCACTTCAGGTCGACACATGCGTCGTGCGCTAGCTTGTTATGAAGGACAAGGAATTCACTGCACGCCCTACTCTACCGATTTATATACTGGACCAACACGCAGTTACACTTTCGATGAATTCATTGTGCCTGAGGTTTCAACCTTGTATGATTGGCATGGACTGCTCAAGGAATGGTTTGGGTATGTTACTTATGCTTTAACAGGGAAAATTTGAATCAATAATTGAAAACATACAATGGTGTTTAACAATTAATAAACTGCTGCGTTATTTTCGGAAATCGACGTTGGTCATTTACTTAAGTAAACCCCAAGCACCTCATCCTCAACGTCTTGCATTTTATCAATTTTTAATCCACCCCAAGGGTTGACTCAATGAAGATGCTTAGACAGATTCGTAAATAATCTAGCATAACTTGTTATTCGTGTTTGTGGTTGTTTTGTTAACCGTTGAAACTATTTTTTTTCACCAACCACCACGCTTGTGCGCCCCTCCGCGGCGGGCAAGCGCGGCGGAGCGCTCAAGCAAGGACACAAGGAGATCTTGTATAAACAGATGATTTATTTTCACTTTGTTCCTTTTTTCTATGTTCACTATGTGATCTAGTGTGGTTAGTATTTTCACCAACCACCCAGGCTCTCAAGCAAGGACACGAAGATCACAAGGATTTGTAAAGTAATACGATGATCCGTTTTACTCTTTTTCTTGTGTGCTTTGTGGTTATTCGTTCTCATATAGTACTAAGAACCATTCTGTTTTATTCATGAGAAATCAATCGAGTGTATTTACTAAAAAACCTTTCACTGTAAAATGGATTTTCATCGAACAAAAGTGATTTCTCTTGTTGAATTATAGAAAATATTCAGAAAATGAACGAACAAAAAAGCCGTACGAGGTTTTTATACGTAGATTCACAAAACGATATTGTACGACAGATATGTATATTTTATTTTTCTTTTTAGGTCATTGGTTTCTCTCTCTTTTTTGTCAGACCTTTTTCCTGCATCGATACGCTTCTCACAAGATGTTTACAATGAATCGTTTTTGGGAACGGTTTTTCTATTTTCTAACCTTCCTTACTCAAGGTTCTTCTTTCCTGAATCCGAGAGCGTATGCAATTATGCACAAAATGCACCATGCTTACAGTGATACTGAGAAGGATCCACATTCACCCCATTTTTTCAAAGATGTGTGGCAAATGACCATCCACACAAAGGACATTTACCTCGATTACGTTACATTCAATAAACAACCAGAAAAAGCTTTTCAAGGAAATTATCCCGAATGGAAAACACTTGATGCATTCAGCGACAATTGGATCGTTCGGGTTTCATTTGGTGTTGTATACTTTATCTTTTACCTCTACTTCGCTCCTACTTATTGGTTGTTATTGTTGTTGCCCATTCATTTTTTTATGGGACCTTTTCATGGAGCAATTGTCAATTGGTGCGGTCATAAATATGGTTACAGCAATTTTGACAACAAAGATCACAGTAAAAATTCATTGCCAATTGACTTATTACTGATGGGTGAATTGATGCAAAACAATCATCACAAAAGCCCCAATAGCAGTAATTTTGCGCGAAGATGGTGGGAATTTGATCCAACCTACCCAATGATTCGGTTGTTACATGCTGTTCGCATTATCAAATTACGGAAAATCGTTTAATTTAATTTCATTCCAATGATCACATTCCTGAAAATTCTAATGAGCGGTGTATTGGTTTTCATGACCATCATAGTAGTAAGCACTTCATTGGAAAGCAACTTGTTTGAAGAATGGGACTTTTTAGCTGCTATTCCTTGGATGACAGCAACTCTTTGGGATTTCTACGCCAACGTTTTGGTAATTTATTGCTGGATTTTCTACAAAGAAACCAATTGGTTTTGGAAACTGTTTTGGCTCGTGATCCTTTGTACACTTGGAAGTATCGGAACTAGCCTCTATGTGTTAATCGCGCTATTTAGATTAAAAAAAGACGCAACAGTTGCTGATTTGCTCATCCAACAACATTAATTCTACTACTATGAGTTTGTATTTCTATATCCCGCTGATCTGCATAGCTGTTTTAGCTGCGTTTATGACGATTATTTGGGCAATTGCACGAACCATCAAAAACAACAGCATCGTTGATGTTTTTTGGGCTTTTAACTTCGCGCTCATTGCCGGAATTATTTACGCACTAGCTGATGGCTTTGATGACCGTAAATTGTTGGTCTGTTCACTCGCTTTTATTTGGAGTATGCGCTTAGGCATTTACTTAACAATTCGTGTTGGCTCGCACATTCGTGAGGAAGAAGGTCGCTACAAACAATTGCGGGAAGAATGGGCGTCGAACGTGAACGTTAAGTTTTTCGCTTTCTTCCAGATGCAAGGCTTGTCCAATGTTTTTCTTGCGATTCCTTATGTCATCATTGCGTTGAATCCCGAACCGAACATTAGTATCTTAGAATATATTGGGGTCGGAATGTGGCTAACCTCAATTTTGGGTGAAGGATTATCCGATTTTCAATTGGCTCGCTTTCGGAAAAACCCGTTGAATAAAGGAAAAGTATGCAGTGTTGGTTTATGGAATTATTCCCGCCACCCCAATTATTTTTTCCAATTCATGATCTGGGTTTCTGTCTTCATTTTTGCACTTTCAAGTCCGTATGGATATATTTCCATTGTATGTCCCTTGGTGATTGCTTACTTGATCTTTAAAGTAACGGGCATTCCAATGACCGAAGAACAATCATTGCGCAGCAGAGGAGATGCTTATCGGGCATATCAACAAACAACGAGTGCATTTATTCCCTGGTTTAAAAAAACAATTTAAGTACAATTTAGTAACTGTATGTGGTACACTTCCCTACTCGAAAAAAACCGAGTTCTTGATTTTTTACTCCGAAAAGGAATTCGGAATTTATTGCAACAACGCCTCAACGAAGAAAAAAAAGATAGCTGCGAAGAACAACAAGCGCATTTAATGCAATTGATTGCCGAATTGAAAGCTTCACCGATTGCGATCAATACCCTTGATGCCAACGAACAGCATTATGAAGTGCCAACCGCATTTTATCAGTATTGCCTTGGTCCGCATCTAAAATACAGTTCTGGTTACTGGAAACCGGGTGTTACAGATATTGAAACCTCGGAGCGTGATATGCTGGAATTGACTTGTTCCCGCGCCGATTTACAACCCAATCAAACCGTATTGGAATTGGGATGTGGTTGGGGATCGCTTTCCTTATTTATGTCAGCGAAATACCCATCGAGCACATTTACGGTGGTTTCCAATTCGCGAACGCAAAAAATGCACATCGATGAAACCGCCAAACAACGTGGAATTACCAACTTAACGGTGATTACCATGGATATGAATGTGTTTGATGTGGACGCGCAATTTGATCGTGTTGTATCAGTTGAAATGTTTGAACACATGCGCAACTATGAACTGTTGATGAAGAAGGTCGCTTCTAAATTGAAACCAGACGGAAAACTGTTTGTACACATCTTCACGCACAAAGAATTTGCCTACAAGTTTGAAGTGAAAGACGATACCGATTGGATGAGTAAATACTTTTTCACAGGCGGAATTATGCCTAGCGACGATTTACTTTCGTATTTCAACAATGATCTCAAAGTAGTCAATCATTGGCATGTAAGCGGTCAACATTACCAAAAAACATCTGAAGCTTGGTTAGCACGAATGGATGCAAATAAAACAGCAATCATGCCTTTGTTTGAATCGACTTACGGAAAAGATCAAGCGGTGAAATGGTGGAGTTTCTGGCGCATCTTTTTTCTCTCATGTGCTGAATTGTGGGGATTTAATAAAGGAGAAGAGTGGATTGTGAGTCACTATGTTTTTGCTAAAGCAAAAATAATTGAAAATTGAACTTCGACAAGCTCAGTTCTTAAATATGTAAAATTGAAAATTGAAACCATTTTACATTGATAATTTTACATTGATAATTAATTTCCGTGGAAAAACTAGCAATCATAGGAACAGGAATAGCAGGAATGGGATGTGGACATTGGCTTCACAAACAGTTTGATATCACATTATTCGAGCAAAACGAGTATGTAGGCGGACATACCAATACGATTGCTGTTGACGAAGATGGAACGGATGTGTTTATGGATACAGGATTTATGGTGTTCAATTTTGAAACCTATCCGAATCTGTGTAAACTATTTGAAGAAATTGGTGCGCCCATCAAAAAAACGGACATGTCTTTTAGTGTGCAACATCGACCAAGTGGATTGGAATATTGCGGCTCAGGAATCAACGGTTTGTTTGCTCAACGTAAAAATATTTTTAGTCCGAGTTACATTAGAATGCTTTTAAAGATTACCCAATTCAACAAAAAAAGCATTGAAATCTTGGACGATCCATCGTACGCCAATCATACTTTACGTGAATACATCGATGAATTTGGATTTGGCGAAGATATGTTGTGGAAATACCTCATCCCCATGAGCTCAGCTGTTTGGTCAACGCCAATGGAACTCATGCTTGATTTTCCAGCAGTTACGTTGATTCGATTCTTTAAAAACCATGGATTCCTAGGTCTCAATACACAACATCAATGGTATACCCTTGAAAACGGAAGTCAATCGTATCGAAAAATCCTTATTGAGCCTTTCAAAGATCGGATTCTCACCAATAAAGGAGTGAAAACGGTTAAACAAGTAGGAGCACAAGTTGAAATTACCTGTCATGATGGTACAACTCAGTTGTTTGATAAAGTGATTTTTGCTTCACATGGAGACCAGACCTTGAAAATGCTAGCCGAACCAACTGCTGAGCAACAACGACTTCTCGCTCCGTTTAAATACCAGTATAACAAAGCAACCGTTCATACAGATGAAGCCATTATGCCAAAAACTCGGTTGACTTGGAGTAGTTGGAATTACCGCATTGAAGAACACGAAGGAAAACAAGTGCCCACCACGATTTATTGGATGAATCAGTTGCAAGGAGTTTCTGAAAAGAAGAATTATTTTGTGAGCATCAATGCTTTAGATGGAACGATTGATCCTGCGAAAATCATCCGCGAATTTGATTATGAACACCCGCTGTTCGATCTTCCAGCAATCAATGCACAAGCAGAATTACAAACGCTAAATGCAACTGGTCCACTCTATTTTTGTGGGAGTTACTTCAAGTATGGGTTTCACGAAGATGCTTATGCAAGTGCCGTTGAATTGTGTAAACACATCCTAGATCGAAAAGAGCTGAACTGATATGAATTTAGAATCCTCGCTCTACAAAGCACGGGTCATGCACGACCGATTAGAACCAAAAAAACACAGGTTCGGCTACAACGTGTTTTTGTTTTATGTGGATTTAGATGAATTGGATTTACTAGCGAAAAAATACTGGCTCATCAGTCGTAATCGCTTCAATGTGTTTAGTTTTCGAGACAAAGAACATTTGCAATTGCCCATTGATAATCCTGATTCATCTAAGAAAGTCAAAGAACACATTGTAGATTACCTCCAAGAAAATGGTGTTGTTTACGATGGCGGAAAAATCATGTTACTTACTAATTTCAACGTATTGGGACATAATTTTAATCCCGTTTCGTTCTATTTTGCGTTCAATCAACAACAAGAACCAATTTGTAGTATCGTTGAAGTTCAAAATACCTATCGGGAAATGAAACCCTACTTTATTGGTCAAGAACACTTCGATGGAAAACAATTCAGACTGAACACCATCAAGCATTTTTATGTCTCTCCTTTTTTAGATCATGATACATCTTTCGATTTTAAATTATCCGTTCCAGACCAACAATTGGCCATTGGAATTGACGATTACAAAGACGAAAAACGTATTTTTATCAGCACATTGATTGGAACAAAGAAAAAAATAACCAATGCACGGATTATCGGATTTGCTTTTCGATTTCCTTTTATAACACTCAGAATCATTACGTTGATTCACTGGCAAGCACTCAAGTTATGGATTAAAAAAATTCCTTACCATAAAAAAAACGATCATCAAGATCTACAACGCGGTGTTTATCGTAAGAAAGATTAGAACTTGATATTCAACAAGAGGAAAACAGACAAAATGACACAAAAACGCTCTTTATACGAAAAACTAGTACTCAATTTATTGACCAAAATGCCATTGGGTCGCATGAACCTGCTACTTCCTAGTGGAGAGAAGATCGTCATCGGAAATGGAGAAGGTGTTGAGGCAACTGTTCGGATTCATCATACTTCATTTTTCAAACGCTGTGTGTTGTATGGTGATATCGGTTTTGGTGAAGGTTATGTAGAAGGTGATTGGGATACAGATAGTATAACCGATGTAATTGCTTGGTTTATCTTGAATGTTGATCATGCACCAACGGTTTCAGGAAGTAGCACGAAAGCTGCGGCGTTAAACGTAATGAAATTTTACAACCGACTTTTCCATTCACGTCGCGATAATAGTTTAAAAGGATCCCGCAAAAATATTTCAGAACATTACGATTTAAACAACGATTTTTTCGCCCTTTGGCTCGATCCTACAATGACGTATTCTTCTGCTTATTTTAAGGAAGAGGAATACTCGTTAGAACAGGCTCAACAAGCAAAATACCACCGATTGTCTGAACAATTGCAGTTAAAAGCAAGCGATCATGTATTGGAAATCGGGAGTGGTTGGGGTGGAAATGCTATTTATATGGCAACGCATTTTGGTTGTCAAGTGACCACTGTTACCATTTCAGAAGAACAACATAAATTGGCTGTAGAACGGGTGAAAAAGGCTGGTTTGGAAGATAAAATTGTTGTTGTTATTCAAGATTACCGAAAAGTAGAGGGGAAATTCGATAAAATTGTTTCAGTAGAAATGTTGGAAGCTGTTGGCGCAAAATACTTCGATAGTTTTTTCGAGCAATGCAATAAGTTATTGAAAAAAGAAGGGATTCTTGCGTTTCAAGTCATTACCTGTCCAGATGCCCGTTTCGAAGCCTTGCGCGATGGCGTAGATTGGATTCAAAAACACATTTTCCCAGGATCGTTGTTACCTTCAGTTGGTGCGATCAATGAAGCCATCAATAAAACCAGTGATCTCACACTTGTCGACCTCAAAGACATGGGCTTGCATTATGCACGAACATTGAGAACGTGGTACGAAAACTTCAATGAAGAACAAGAAGCAGTAAAACAACTTGGTTTCAGTGAAACGTTTATCCGCAAATGGAATTATTATTTGTGTTACTGTGAAGCTGCTTTTGCCATGCGTAATATTCATGTGATGCAGTTGGTGTATACGCGACCGAATAATACGTTGCGGTGAATAACGTAAGTTCATCAATGCTAAAATGAATCAGCTGTTTTTTGGTCGGATTATGATCAAAAAGTGAGTGTTTTTTCTTTTATTATATCAAATTTATGTTCATCGATTAAGTAATCATTTCAGCAGAATTGTTAATTTACTGGAATGAAAACACTACAGCTATTATTTCTTTTTGGGATCATGCTACTCACCATTGCTTCTTGCGACCAAGATATTGCCGAAGATGGAACAAAACGTGGAAGATTAGATTACGCTGGAATCCTGCAAAAAGAAGGAAAAGAATTTGCCGTTTTTGTCTATAGCCGCATGGAAACTGTTGAGTCTGCTGACCAATCTACTGGTTATTTCTATTATTGGATGACTTATACACTCGATGCCAAAACGGGAAAAACAATTCATTCAACTGAATATTACATTGGCGATTATTCAGGAAACTACCTCGGATGTTCCAATAACTATGCTTTTTTCGCCGCTGCGAATGAATTGTACGCAATCGACTTACATGCAGATAATAAAACACTAAAACCGAGTACATTAAAACAGCTCATTGGAGCAAAGAATTCCGATTTTAAACAAAAAATAGCAAACCTTGAAGTAGATACTTACCGAAATCTGCGTGTGTTGACAACGGATGGTGATCTCTACTTGATTAATCCTTCTACCCTAAAAGGTGAATTGATCAAAGAAGGATTAAATCTTCAACCAGAATATGTGTTATTCGGCAATCAAACCTTCTATGGAACAACACAATTGATTGGAAATAGTACCCTTGGATTTGTACTCAGCGATACTACCACCCTATTGATGAATTCCTATGATCCAACAAATACCCACAAACAATACCTCTACAAAGCATCGCATCCTTCTCGCGACAATTACGTGGAAATGATGCGTAATTTTGAGGTGCAAAAAACAGATAGCACGTGCTTTTTGGAAGGAAATATAATGGGCTTAAACGATTCAGTTGTAGTTGTCGTTTATCAAACAGCTCTTGGAAATAAGGGCATTCAAAAAAT
>JAYSRF010000251.1:0-19918 GCA_043721195.1 Fluviicola sp.
TGTTGGAGTTCGTTTAACTATCCAACAAGGTTCAATTGGAGGAACAGCTGTTTATGCGGAAACGTTTGCGGCAACAACAAATGCTTATGGCTTGGTAAACCTTGAAATAGGAACGGGGATCACTTCCGATGATTTTTCAGCAATTGATTGGGCTAACGGATCTTATTTTATGGAAACGGCGGTTGATTTAGCTGGTGGAACCAATTATTCTGTCATGGGAACAAGCCAACTAATGAGTGTGCCGTATGCCTTGTATGCTAAAACATCTGGAAACGGCGCAGGACCGCAAGGACCAGCAGGGAACAACGGTTTGGACGGTGCTCCAGGACCAATGGGACCACAAGGACCTGCTGGAAATGATGGCGCAACAGGACCACAAGGAGCTACAGGACCACAAGGACCTGCAGGAGGTACAAGTCCAACTTACACAATCGGTTTATGGCCTGAATTGGGCGGTTATGTTTTTTGGATATCTGCAGACGGAATGCATGGGTTGGTACTTGAAACACAAGAACAAGGCTATTCAAATTGGTACGATGCACCAGACTTAATTTCTAATCCGAGTAATCACTCTCCAGACGGGCAAAAATTTCGTGATTGGAGATTGCCAACCAAATATGAATTAAGTGAATTGCAATTGCAACAAATGACGCTTCCCAATCTTAATTCTACCGATTATCATTGGAGTTCAACGGAGAACAATTCGAATGATGCTTGGTACCATCAATTTGGGTATGGCCCGAGCTCATATGATAAAATAAATCCCTTCGTAATCGTTCGTTCGGTCAGATCTTTTTAACGTACGCATTGGCTACTAAATAACGCAACACCAGAAACGCATAAGTAATGACATAGTTAACTTATGCGTTCCATTCTCAATAAGGATCACTTTACATCCTTGGCTGAAAGTCTGATGGCTCCAACAAATTTCTATGGATTCAAATTACTTAAAATCATAGATTTTCACACTATTGACTTTGATGGGATCCATCCAATAATGGGAGTTTGACCACATTACATTTTTTTTATTACTAATTACGAGTCGTTGCTCAAGGCTCGACTCTTCTACTTTCTCAAAGTAGTCTGTTACATTTTCACCCGTATGATCAACTTTGACTTTGAATTTTCCCGTTGATTTGTTGATATAAAAATGAAGATCTTTCCCATTGATTTCCGTTTTTTCAGTAGTTTTTTTATTGCGCGTATATTTCCGTTTAATATAAAAATCACCAACGTAGATCCGAACATCGTTACTATTATCGGAAAGTTCTTCCATGTAATTATCTGTACCCTTTCGATACATTTCGAAGGTGTTGAAGTTGATGACAATACAGAACTTGTTGGCAGTTATGAAGTCAAGATTTAGACTGGCAGTCGTTGGCTCATAAACATCAGCTTCAGTAATTTGCAACATGTTGTCTTGAAACAGTACTGTTCCTGTTTGTGTACCTCCTAATGTCCAGTTTTGACCATTGTTAAAACTGTCTTCAAAAATTAAATTACCGGTTTCATGTTTTTTGCAACCTGAGGAAATGCCAACTAGCATTAATCCCAAGACAACGAAAAGATTCTTTTTAATTAGATGGTTCATATTGTATGGATTGGTTGATAAATAGGTTAATATGTGTTTTCAAATATACTCTTTTTGGGGATTTTATTAGAAGTAGGGGTGTTTTTTATAATTAATGATATGTTCTGGAGAATCTGGCAACTAAAAGAAAATAAGGTCAATATTTTCAGTTTGTAGAGTCTCATAATAATTGGCTATAACGTCTCGTGCTTGGCGTCAGTTGGGGATTTTGTTAGCCAAAAGTATCGATTAACAACCAACTTGTAAATAGAAAAGCAACTTTATAGTTTGCTAAAAACTCCATTTGCGCCAAACCGCTTTTAGCTGAAGTAAGATTAGATTTTCTTTTGATTAAAGATAGAATGAATTTTTTTTGCCAAAGGGTCAAAAGGTTCTTTCGTAAAACCCTGATGTATATTATCAAAACCTCTTACTACAAGATATACGGAGGCAGTTAAAAATGCAAGAAAAAAATTTGACGAGCTAAATTCATGGAAATTTTCAGAGGATATTTTTTCAACTGCTATCAGAACTCCTACCAATGCTTCTGTAACTCCATAGATGGATCTTCGACGCAAGCGAAAATAAAATAATATAAATCCTAAAGATAATGTTATTACTATGGTTATTGAAATAACTAAATAATTTGGTAGCTCAGAGGATTGTAATTTTAAAGCAAAATCTTTTATTAATACGAATAAAGAATAGTATATTGGTCCAAGTAAAAGAAAATAGAATATATAGGGGAATAAAATTTTCTTCAATGGCTTGACAGTTTTAAGCTCATTAAAAAGGAAAAGTAAAAATCCAAAAATGATAATTAAAAGACTTACATCGATAATTAGAGTGTACCTAATAAAATCATTTGAACTTCTATTTTTAATTGTGTAAATTATGGCTACTATATCAAGTAAAATAAAAAAAACTTTAGATGCTGGTGATAATTTGAACTTGCTGAGTTTTTCGATCATGTTGTCGTTTAATTAGTGTGTGTATATCCAATTTTTTATTTCAATTATATTATTCAAATTTCCAAATAAGTCTTTATAGGGTTCAATTCTAGATGTTCTAATTTCTGTCATAATTTTTCCATCAATAGTATTACTTCCCCTTTTTGTAATATTGGAATGAAAATCTTTCGAATCTAATCCAGGAAATGGAAGAAGACAGGTAATTGAAGTTGTTGAAAATTTACTTTCTAAATTCATAATATTCATTATTCCTTTATGTTCAGGATATAATAACAGCCTTGACTATTTTTAGTATTTGGAATGTTTAGAAAATGATGGAATTCAAACCCCTCCTTTAATAATCGTATCTGATCTCGTAAAGAGTCATAATGTTTATCTAATAGGAAAATATATCCAAACTTTGAAAAAGTAAGAATATAGGAAGATTTGAGAATTGCTTGATTCACACGATCAGTCTCATTTTTCAATGGAACAGGTTTTGCATCAATCTTGCCATTTTTATCAACCCAATCAATATATCTCTTTAAAAGTTCTGGGTTGTTCTGCGTCTTGAGATAGTTAACTTCAATTAAATCTCCCACATCTCTTGAAATAATTGCGTTTATTTTTTTACCTTCAAATTTGATATGAGCGTTATAAATACTATTTGGCAAATGTTTAGAAATATCAATTAATTTTATTCTATTGATTAAATGCAAATCTATGTTGGCCCCTGCCTTTGAGTTACATTCCTTACAAGTCAAAGCAACTCTTCTTCCGTTTAATTTTTCTGGCGGGGCATCCTCTTCTGTTAAAAAATTATCGATTTTGCATGAGACAACATCTTTCTCTTGGAATTGTTCTACACAAATTGGACATATATAAGTTTTTGCGTATTTCAGATCAACATTTAAAAGTCCATTATTTACCAATAAATGTAATTGCTGAGAAAACTTTTTAAACAAATTATCCCTATTATTCTTCCCTTTTCCCATCTGGTGTTTTTATGGACACTGACTAATGAATAAACGAAAGTAATTAAATTTCATAGAATCACCGAAGTGAATTTAATTCATTGTTA
The DNA here is from genome assembly GCA_043721195.1 of Fluviicola sp. GTDB lineage: Bacteria > Bacteroidota > Bacteroidia > Flavobacteriales_D > Crocinitomicaceae > Fluviicola. Next base: position 3,602 of record JAYSRF010000251.1, read on the forward strand.
TTCATGTTATTACATTGAAATGTTTTACTATGCTATACCAATATATTTATCTTACTGTACCAAATGAAATTCACGGCATCATTTTACTTATCCTCCATCTTCTCAAAAACCGCTTCAATCGATCGCTCGGCTTCTGTCAATTCCAACACACGTTGAATCACTTGATCAACAGTTGCATCAGGACAAGAAGCTCCAGAAGTAACAGCAATTGTCAATGGGTGTGTGGCGTTTTTCAAGAAATCAGGAAATCCAACCAATTGTTTGGTGTTGATGTCGAAACTAAAAATGGTTCCGTCTGCTTGAATTTCAGAGACGTCTTTGATGAAATAGGTGGGACATTCTTGTTCCAATAATTCGACTAAATGAGTGGTGTTTGAACTGTTGTAACCACCTACAACGATTGCTAAGTCGGGTTTTGATTCAATTAAACCAATGGTTGCCGATTGATTGTCATTTGTAGCATAGCACAACGTGTCTCGTGTATCTGCAAACGATTTTTGTACATTGTTTTCTGCTGCAAACGTTTCGGTAAGTTGCTTTAAATATTCCGCAATTTCTTGTGTCTCACTTGCAAGCATTGTTGTTTGATTGATCACGCCTAATTTCTCAAAGTGAATGGCTGGATCAAAATCGGGGGTGTGTTTTCCTGAGAACAGTTCATAGAATTCTGCTTTTGATCGCTGACCTGTTATGCATTCACCCAAAAGTTTGGCTTCTTTCAAATCTTTGACAATCACCGCTTGTGTATGCGCAGCTGTATGAGAGAATGTTGCGCGTGTTTCTTCATGGTTGTATTTGCCATGAATGACCAAGGTATGTTGATCTTGAGCTAGCTTTTCGGAACGGTTCCATACTTTTTCCACAAACGGACAGGTAGTATTGTAGCGTTCAACATTCACGCCTTTTTCGCGCAGCAAGGATTCTATTTCAAGTGTAGTTCCGAACGCAGGAATAATCACTACATCAGCTGCTGTGATTTCATCCCAACCAATTAATTGATCGCCAGCGGTATTTTGAATGAAAGTAATGCCATGATTGGTCAAATCGTCGTTTACGCCAGGGTTGTGAATCATTTGACTCAGCAGAAAGATGCGTTTTCCTTCATTTTCAGCAATGGCGCGATAAGCAATTTCAATGGCATTTTCTACGCCGTAGCAAAAACCAAAATGACGTGCAATGGCCAAACGCACATTCCCGAAATCCAATAGAGTAGGAGTGAAGTCCTTTTTTCGCGGATCTTGTGCCTTACGAAACGCTTTGACTTTACTAATGATCGTTGATCTGTAAATGGCTGGAATCTCGAATTGTTTCATGGGAATAACTTGCAGTGTAAAGGTAACAAAAACGGTACTTTTTTGTTCTGGAAATCACCTAATCTTCTTCAACAATTCGAACAATGACTTTATCAATGCGCGCTCCATCCATATCTACAACCTCAATTTCAAAATTCATCCATTGAATAATTTGTCCGGTTGTAGGAATACTGCGCGTTTCATTCATGATCAATCCTCCTATGGTGGTGTATTTTAGGTCAGAAGCAACATCATCTAAATCAAAATGGCGGAAAAACTCAGCAAGTGGATATTGACCATCAATCAACCACGAACCATCTTCTCGTTCAAAGAAATCATATTCTTCGGAATGGAAATCGGAAAAATCACCAACCAATGCTTGCAATAAATCATTGAGGGTAACAATTCCTTGTGTTTGTCCAAATTCATCAGAAATAATCCCATAGTGGTTTTTTGAATCTTTGAAATGGATTAATGCTTCGTAAGCAGAAATGTGTTCAGATAAAAAATTGGTAGGTTTGATCAACGATTCCAAATTGAAATCGACATCGTTGATATGTCTGAATAGATCTTTCAACAAAACAACTCCTTTAACATGGTCTTTGTCGGCCTCAAAAACGGGGTAAATAGAATGAATTTCCGTATTAACAATCGAACGAATGGTTTCGCCATCATCTCCCAATTGCAAGAAAATCATGTCATTTCTATGCGTCATCAAGGAACTAATTGTTCTATCCCCAAGATGAAAAACACGTTCTACAATGTCTTGTTCAATTTCTTGTACTTCGCCACCTTCTGTTCCTTCTTGAATGATGGCTTTGATTTCTTCCTCCGTTACTTTACTATCGGAAGAAGGTTTGATGCGGAATAATTTGATGAGAACATCTGATGTAGCAGTCAATAACCAAACAAATGGAGATGTAACAAGTGAAATAAATTTCATTGGTCGCGCCATCATCTTCGCAATACCTTCAGGATTCGCTAAACCAATCCGTTTAGGAACCAATTCACCCAAAACAAGCGAGAAAAAGGTTAAAGAGCCAACAACAACTGTAACACTTAATGTATGTGCATACGGTTTGGTTGCAGCGTATTGTGCAAAGAAAGCTTGAATGTCATTGGTGATGTTTTCCCCACTCACGATACCTGTTAGAATTCCAATTAAGGTAATTCCAATTTGCACCGTTGATAAAAAACGATTGGGCGATTGCAATGTTTCTAGCGCAATTTTAGCCGATTTATCGCCACGCTTCGCAGCGGATTCTAGTCGCATTTTTCGGGAAGAAACCAACGCGATTTCAGCCATCGAAAAGACGCCGTTAATGAGTATAAGGATGAATATTAAGAGGATTTCCATTTTCTTTTTCTTCCTACAATTTTCCTGGGTAAACTTTCAATGCTTCTCGCAGGCAAATAACCGCTTTGTGCAATGAATCTTGGTTCAATACATAAGCAATTCGTGCTTCTTGCAATCCAGCCCCTGGTGTAGAATAAAATCCGCTTGCTGGTGCCATCATCACTGTTTGACCTTCAAATTCGAAATCTTCTAATAACCATTGACAGAACTTTTCAGCATTGTCAACAGGGAACTTCGCTACACAGTAAAATGCGCCACTCGGTTTTGGACAAAAAACACCTGGAATACTGTTTAAACCATCCACCATAATGTTTCGGCGTTCAACATATTCACTCACAACATCATCGAAATAGGATTGTGGTGTATTCAAAGCTGCTTCTGATGCGATTTGATCGATTGTTGGAGGCGATAAACGTGCTTGTCCAAATTTCAAAACCGCCGCCATGACTTCTTTATTCTTAGAAACCAATGCACCAATTCGTGCGCCACACATGGAATAACGTTTAGAAACCGAATCAATCATGATCACATTGTTTTCAATTCCCTTAAGGTTCAATACTGAAAACGGTTGTGCTCCATCGTAGCAAAATTCACGGTAAACTTCATCTGCGAATAAAAAGAGGTCATGCTTTAAAACGATATCGCGTAATTGCTCCAATTCTTCTTTTGAATACAAGTATCCAGTTGGATTTCCTGGGTTGCAAATAACAATTGCTTTTGTTTTTGCGGTTATTTTCGCTTCAATTTCAGTAACTGGAGGCAATGCAAATCCCGATTCAATCGTAGAACTGACAGGAACGACAGTTACTCCAGCAGTCATTGCAAATCCATTGTAGTTCGCATAAAACGGTTCAGGAATAATGATCTCATCACCCGGATTGCAGGTTGTCATCATACCAAAGATCAATGCTTCAGAACCACCAGTTGTAATGATGATATCTTCCATGTTAACAGGAAGTCCGCCTTTTTGATACGTTAAAGCAAGGTTGGTTCTATACGATTCAAAACCAGCCGAATGACTGTACTCAATTACTTTATCACTGTAATTGTGAATGGCATCCAAGGCAACTTGTGGAGTTTCAATATCAGGTTGACCAATGTTTAAATGGTAAACAATTTTACCTGCTTTTTTTGCTTTTTCAGCGTACGGTACCAATTTACGAATTGGTGAAGCTGGCATATCAATGGCTTTCTGCGAAATCTTTGGCATAAACGTGTATTTTCAAGAGGAGCAAAAGTACATAGAATGTTGGGATTATTGCGTGAAGATTAGATAATAATGCAGTGACAAAAAATGATTTTTTTTTGAATAAAATGAATTGTTTTAGAGTTATTTACATCCGGTAATCCCGCAATCAGCCACGCTTGCCCGCCGCGGAGGGGCGGACACCTATTACGGAAGTTGTTCATTTTATCAAATCATCTTTTTTCACCACCTTTACCCTATGAAATCACATTTTTGTTCATTGTTACTACTCCTATTACTCACATCGTGTGATTCTTCGCTATTCGATGAACCAAAGGTGATGGATCTCAAATATCCTGTGAAAACGAATGAAAGTTCACATGAAAAGGAGGTGCCATTTCCCACTCAATTAGTGAACGGAAAAGATACACTGGTTCAAGTCAATGCCTTCAATGCGTTGATTTTAGTGGAACTAAAATATGCCACTACCGACAACTTCATGCACCGCATTTTATATGACACCTTAAAAACGGTTTATATTCAGAAACCTGTAGCACTGCGGTTGGCGAAATGCCAGGAATTATTGACTTCCATTGACTCCAATCTTCATTTATTGGTCTATGATGGTGTTCGTCCGTTGTCAGTTCAATGGGAAATGTGGCGTTCCTTAGATACCATTCCTGTTGCTCAACGTGTGAAATTTGTGAGTAATCCACGGAATGGCAGTGTACACAATTATGGTGCGGCGGTTGATATTACCATTTGTGATGAAACAGGAACTCCAATCGATATGGGAGCTGGTTATGATGATATGCGCCAAATTGCTTATCCAAGTCTCGAAGCTCAATTTCTAGCAAGTGGTGAACTTACAAAAGCACAATTGGCCAATCGACAATTGCTCCGAAAAGTCATGCGGTCTCAGCGATTCATCAATATTCCCAGCGAATGGTGGCACTTTAACGCATTCCCGAGAGCGGTTGTTAAAGTGAAATACCAGATTGTGGAGCATGAGTTGTGAAGGAGAGGAATAGAATCAATTATTCCTCCAAAAAATCAATTTATTCGATTCACATGCCCCTGAAACTCATACTTCTTATCGTTTTTCGGCGATTTGAATGAAAGTGTCCATGTATATGTTCCATTAGGAACCATTTTCCCTCCGTATGTTCCGTCCCAACCTTTATCAGCATCGTTCGATTCGAAAATGATTTCGCCCCAACGATTAAAGATGAGCATATTAAAACTGTAAGGATCAAATCCTGAGGTAAATACAGGTTGGAATGTATTGTTAAATTCATCACCATCTGGCGTAAAGGTATTTGGAATATAGAACACCAATTCATCTTCTAAATAAACAATCACCGTTGCCGTATCGATACAACCTTGAGCAGACGTAGCAATTAGCGTGATTGTTTGATTACCAAAGCCTTCAGGATAGGTAAAAGTAGGTGATGGAGTAGTAGAGGTTGAACCATCAGGGAAGATCCAAACATAACTACTGATATTCAACGATCCAAGTAATGTTGTAACTGGATTTGCTGTACTCACTGGATTAGGCGTAGCTGTAACCGTTACTTGAAAACCTCCACCAACATCAACGGTTGATTGAGCTGTTCCCGAACATCCATTTGTTGTTCCAGTGACGGTGTAAGTTGTCGTTGTTCCTACAGTTGAAACAACTGTACTTCCTGTTGTGACATCCAATCCTGTTGCTGGTGACCATGTATAAGTTGTTGCTCCAGAAGCCGTTAAAGTTGCAGATTGATTCGGACAAATAGTAGCGTTATTCACCGTTACCGTTGGTCCAGCATTCACCACAATCGTTATTTGGTCTGAACCAGCGCAAGATCCACTACCTACAGTGTAGGTGATTACTTGATTACCAATTCCTGCTACTGATGGATCAAATAGTCCCGTGTTTGCATTGGTGATTCCAGGTCCCGACCAAGTTCCACCAGCAGTTGGAGAAGTTAGATTAACAACTGGAGCGCCTATACAAAATGGACCAGCGGGATCGATTGTTGGTATTCCTCCAGCAGTTAAAACAACCGTTGTGGTAAGGGTTGTTGAACAGGTTCCATCTGAAATGGTGACTGTATAAACGCCTTCATTGATCGTTTGTGCATTTGGAATTGTAGGGTTTTGAAGATTTGACACAAAACCATTTGGCCCAGTCCATGAAAAAGTGGTAGCTGCTGCACTGACAACTGATAAGTCTAGCTGATCACCAGCGCAAAGCGGTCCGTTATTCGATGCTGTACCAGAAATTGCTCCATTATTGGGTGTGTAAACTTGTAAACAACCTGGAGGGAACAAGTAACAAGTAGAGGCAGCATTTGGGAAAAAATAATCGACAATAGCAGGGTTAACGGGCGTACTACCACCATTCGAAAAAGGTTCGCCAGAATCGTACCACGCATTAACATCACCTAAACCAACCATTCCACCTTTGTCAGCTGCTCCAGTAAAGTCAGTTGTAGCAAAATGAAAACCAAAGTTCAAACTTGTTGCAATTGCAGGAGTTGAACCATTAATATTGGCAGTAGCTTGAATTTGATTTGCAACGGGTAAACCATCCAGTCCTTTGTATGCATCGCCTTTAAAGTTGGCGCAACAACTCACATTGTCTGCAACCCAACCACCAATTCCAGAACCTGAAAATGCAATGTAGTCATTGATATTCGGGGTAATTGCCAATCCAGTAACACTCGATAAAATGGAAGCGACTGAAGAAGATGAGGTTGTACAACAACTTACTTCGTATTGGTAAAAAACTTTTCCTCCAGCATCAATAAACGCTTTTATCTGAGCAGTTAACGGAGTGAAATCAAAATCACCGAAAAAACACAACCAATCGTACCCATTTACTGGATCATTGCAAGTCGAAGTAAAACCAACGGGAATAACTCCAGCTCCTAGATTAACAGTATGACCATTATTTGTGATAGCTGTAACTAATTCTGCTCCAGCTCCATTGTAGCCACCACCATCAATAATGTAAATACGATCGGCATAGCTAAAACTATAAAAGCAAAGTAGAAGGAGTGTTAGAAATAGTTTCATAATTCTTTTTTAATGGAGTAATCTAGTAAGTTACTTCGTTATGTAAAACGTAAAAGTATTGATAACGTTGCTTAATTCGTGTGAAATCAGTAGTAAGAAATGAATAATCGATTGTTAGTTTTTTAGATTTACTTAATTCCTATTAAAATAGTAGTATATTTATTCAAATTTTCATCATGATTCCAAAACGTTCCAAATACGCGATCAAAGCCTTGACAGCATTAGCAAAAGTATACCGTGATAAACAACATTTATCGATTGCGACCATTGCTGAACAGGAACAAATTCCGAGGAAATTCTTAGAAGCCATCTTATTACAGTTGCGCAATGAAGGTTTGGTGAATAGTAAAATGGGAGCAAATGGTGGTTACTTTATGGTCAAACACCCTGATGAAATCATGTTAAGTACCATTATTAGAGTTACGGGTGGACCAATTGCTTTAATTCCGTGTGTCAGTTTGAATTTCTACGAAGAATGTGTTGAATGTCCACACGAAGAATTGTGTGGTTTACATGAAGTAATGCTGGAAGTTCGTGAAGCAAGTATTCATATTTTATCGAAAACTAGTTTAGCCGATTTAATTTTACGTGAAAAAAAGTTATTCCGAAAATCTGAAAATAACCGTAAATAAAGCATTTTTTATATTTTAACTCCTACTTAATCGATAGGAGAACATGGAAATAATTGACACTTTTCTTGCACATTCAATTTTGCCACCGTTACTTTGTCCCGTCTAAATAAAACAATAGATCATGAGCACGCAATTTTTTCAGAACACCAGTTGTAACTGTATGCATAGCATTGGGCAGCGGATGGAATAATTATATACAATAAGTATTGAGTTATGACCCCTCTCCGCAATAGCAGTGAGGGGTTTTTTAATGAATCAATTTAAGAAACAACAAATGAAAAAACTATATATAAACGAATCAGGACCAGAAGTTTCAGCAGCAATTTATGGATTTTGGAGATGGAATAATGAAGATTTCAAGAACGCTTCCAATTTTGAAGATGTTGTACTTTTTACACGTGAATTGGGAATTTCAACATACGATTTAAGCCCTGCATTTGCGCATGGTGAAGTTGAAACACAATTCGGTAAATTATTAGCGAAAGAAAGTTTAAAACGTTCCGAACTCGTACTTTCAACAAAAGCTGGAATTCGATCTTTTTCTGGAAGTTATGGTTCGGGTGTTTACTACGATTTAAGTCCAAAAAATTTAACGCAAAGTTTGGATGAATCGCTTCAACGCTTGCAAACTGATTATGTGGATATTTTTCTACTTGAAAACCACGATCATTTGTCCAACTTCGAACAAACGGCTTCTACCTTGTTGAAATTGCAGCGTTCTGGAAAAATCAAACACATCGGGGTTTCCAATTTTAATGTTTCGCAACAACGTTTGCTTTCGAGTTATTTATCGCAACCAATTATTACCAATCACCTGGAATTAAATCTATTGGAAATATCAGCCTTGCAAGATGGCCGATTGGATTTCATCAAGGAACAACACAGTCGACCAATGGCATTTTCGCCTTTAGCAGATGGACGAATTCTCTGTGGTGAAGATGCACAAGCTGTCAAATTGCGTTTGGCGCTGACAGAGATTGGGAAAAAACATGAAGCAAATGTTGAACAAACAGCTGTTGCTTGGGTGAACAAATTAGGTGCACTTCCTATTATCGGAAGCAAGGAAAAACGACGCATTCAAAACGCAGCGACTGCTCATACCATTCAATTGTCGCACGAAGAATGGTATTTACTCTATAACGCCACAAAATAAGTTGCCATGCAAAGTTTTAGAACAGAATTAGAAGAAGCGATTTCTCTGAAAGAAACAATCGTTGAAAAAGACATACTTGATTTAGGGCGAAAGATTGAACAATTCAAAGATGGTGCTATCCATGAGGATAAATTTCGAGCATTGCGTTTAGCGCGTGGGGTTTATGGTCAACGTCAGCAAGGCGTTCAGATGATTCGCATTAAGTTGCCGTTTGGAAAAGTGACCGCAAATCAGTTGCGTCGCATTGCAACTGTGAGTGATGAATACAGTACAGGACATTTGCACATTACCACCCGTCAGGACATCCAAATTCATTACGTAAGTCTTGATCGAACACCTCAATTGTGGGCTGATTTGGAAAAAGACGATGTTACCTTGCGTGAAGCTTGTGGAAATACAGTTCGAAATGTGACTGCAAGTTCAATCGCTGGCATTGATCCGCAAGAGCCGTTTGATGTTGCTCCGTATGCAGATTGGGTATTCCGTTATTTTTTGCGCAAACCGTTTGGACAAGAATTGGGTCGAAAAATAAAAATTGCATTCAGTTCCAATGAAACAGATGATGCTTATTCATTCATTCATGATTTTGGGTTTATTCCAATAGTTCAGAGTGAGAGTGAGAATGAGAAACAGAACGAGAATGCTGTAAAGGGTTTTAAAGTGCTTGTTGGTGGTGGTTTAGGAGCGCAACCTGTATTGGCTAGAACAGCGTATGAATTTCTTCCTGCAACGGAAATTATTCCATTTATCGAAGCGTCAATTCGGGTATTTGATCGTCATGGCGAACGCAATAACCGCAATAAAGCACGGTTAAAATACTTGATTTCAAAAATCGGATTGGAAGCTTTTTTGGAATTGGTAGCAGAAGAACGAAAAGCGATTCAATATGCGCCAGAAACAGATTTTAAGTTAATTGAACAACAGGCAATCGTAGCAGAACAAACGACTTCAAAAACGCTTGTAGAAATCAACGAAACTACCAACGATCTTGCTTTTCAAGAATGGTTAACAACCAATGTGTTTGAGCAAAAACAACGGGGTTATTTCGCTGTGTTTCTGAAAATACAATTGGGCAATTTCAATACGACTCAAGCACGTGAATTAGCTGATTTAATCGATCAATACGCTGCTGATGATGCGCGTTTTACAATTGATCAAAGTGTTTTATTGAAGTTTATTCTTCCTGAAAATTTAAATGAACTCTATGGAAAATTAAAAGCGATAGGTTTGGCTGATTCCGGGTACAATGGTTTAGCGGATGTTACTGCTTGTCCTGGAACAGATACGTGTAATTTGGGAATTTCAAATAGTACAGAAGTTGCGAATGTGATTGAGTCAGTCATTCGTTCAGAATATCCTGAATTGATCTACAACACGGATATTAAAATCAAAATCAGTGGTTGTATGAATTCCTGTGGTCAACATGGACTTGCGCATATTGGTTTTCATGGAAGTTCCCAAAAAGTGGGACAAGCTACCGTTCCTGCACTCCAAGTTTTATTGGGTGGTGGAAATGCAGGCAATGGATTTGGTCGCATCGCTGAAAAAGTCATCAAATTGCCCAGTAAACGGGTCTTGGATTGTATTCGCTATTTATTGAACGATTACCTCGAATTGAAAACAGAAGATGAAGTGTTCAATGAATATTACGATCGTCAGGGAAACAAATACTTCTACGATTTGCTGAAACCATTGGCAGATGTCACAACGCTTGAACCAGCTGATTTTATTGATTGGGGACAAGATGAACAATTTAAAACAGCGATTGGAGTAGGAGAATGTGCTGGCGTTCTGATTGATTTGGTGGCAACCTTGTTGTTTGATGCAGACGAAAAAGTAGCAGATGCTCAACTTTCAATCGATGAACAACGCTTTGCAGATGCCGTTTATCATGCTTATGCAGCTGGAATTCATACTGCTAAAGCACTTTTATTGGATCAAAAGGTGCGTTGTAATTCGCATCAAGGAATCATCAGTGACTTCGATACGCATCTTGGCGGACAATTCGAATTTGGAGAAAATCAGTCATTTGAGTCATTCATTTTACAGATTCGAAATCACGAAGCTAACGCAGATTTCGCACAGAATTATGTTGATACAATTGTTGCCTTTGTCGAAGAAGCGAAACGAATGCGTGGTTAGTCAAATGAATCAGTCGTTCCGAATCCTTGTAATCCAATTGAATGAAATCATGAATCAATTAACAACATTAAGATGAAACACATACAACCAACAATAACATTAGTCGGAGCTGGTCCAGGCGATCCAGATTTACTGACAATAAAAGGTCAAAAGGCCATTCAACAAGCCAACGTCATTCTCTACGACGCATTAGTCAATGAATCACTATTGGAATTGGCACCTGCTGCAAAAAAGATCTTTGTAGGAAAACGCAGAGGATTCAAAGCCTACTCACAAGAAGAAATCAACCACATGATTGTTCAAGAATCACTTTCGCATGGAAATGTAGTGCGCTTAAAAGGTGGCGATTCATTCGTATTTGGTCGAGGATTTGAAGAATTGGAATACGCAGCTCTATTCGGAATTAAAGTAGAAGTTGTGCCAGGAATCTCCAGTTCGATTGCAGTTCCCGCATTAGCAGGCATACCTGTTTCGCATCGTGGAGCAAGTAATGGTTTTTATGTACTTACGGCCGTGCTTTCTGATGGTAGTTTAAATCCTGAAATCAAACAAGCTGCTCAGACGAATGCTACAATTGTCATCTTGATGGGATTGAACAAATTACCTGAAATAACAGCCCTTTTTCAAGCTGCAGGAAAATCAACAGAATCGGTTGCGGTAATTAGTAATGGTTCTTTGCCAAATCAACAAACGGTTGCAAGTACCATTGATACAATTGAATCCGTCGTAAAGAGCAAACGCATTCCCGCACCGGCTGTTATTATTATTGGTGAAGTGGTGAAACATGCAACTGAAATTAACCAATTTAATTCAACAAGTTTAGTTTTCCAGAATTAATGAAAGCGATTCTTCTTTTTCTTTTTATTGGAATGTACACAAACCTTTTGAGTCAATCAGATCGTGTTTATGAAACCAATGCTTGGGGAAGTGTGATTTGGAATCATTCGTTCAACAATCGTTGGGGAACCACGGTTGATACGGGATACAGATCGTGTGACCATTTTTTTAAAGAAAGAAGACAAATCTTAGCAAGGGGATTGTTGGCATACAAAATTGGAAAAGGTTGGCGTTTGGGAGCGGGGTTCACACAATTTCAACATCGGAATCCAATCAATCGTTCAATCTCCAATGAATCACGTCCATTTTTGCATGTGAATTATAGTCGGAGCTGGTCAAAGTGGTCTATCAATGTGCGATTACGCGAGGAAATGCGTATTTATCCGAAAGTGGATAAGCAGTTTTTCCGTACCCGTTTACAAGGTCAAATTGGTTGGAAAAGCAAAAAGGCATGGTTAAATCCACGTTTTGGTTTTGAAGGATTTGTTACGCCAATTGCTGATCCCTTAATTGAAACAAGAACAACACTTTCCAATACGATTAATGCATCAAAAAGAGGAGCAATTACACTTTTTTACACACTACAAACACAATCGACAATAGATGGAAACCAACACATTATTGGATTACAATTCACCATTAATACGGGAACAGATGAGTAATCCAAGCAACGAATTATTCCCTGTTTTTCTGAAAACCAATCAGTTGTCTGTACTGTTAATTGGTGGAGGTGTGGTTGCATTGGAAAAATTACAAGCATTACTTACCAATTCACCCCAAACGCAAGTTACGGTTGTTGCAGATCAATTTTCGGATGATTTTATAACCTACTCAGAAATGCATCCTACGGTTTCGCTTATTGAGGAGTTCTTTAACGAACACCATTTAGAAGGTCAACAACTTGTCATAGCTGCGGTCAACAGTCCAGAAGTGTCAGCTGAAATCCGTGAAAAAGTGACAGAAAAAGGGTTGTTGTTCAATGCCGCTGATAAACCTGAGTTGTGTGATTTTTACTTGGGATCAGTGGTTACAAAAGGGAATTTGAAAATTGGGATTTCAACCAATGGTAAATCGCCCACCATTGCAAAACGGTTAAAAGAAGTATTGCAGGAAGAATTGCCAAAAGAATTGGACGAATCATTGGAGAATTTAAACCGATTGAGGACGCATTTAAAAGGTGATTTTAAGCGAAAAGTAGTGAAGTTAAACAAAATCACAGCTGAACTCAATCAGAAAAAAGAACAGCCGTGGTACTTATTCTCCTTCCGAAAATTGTTTGCGAGAGTAGCTGGTGTTTTGGCAATCTTATTGGCTGGGCATTTATTGTTTACGCTGATTCCGTTGACTACTATTTGGTCATCAACTGCTGATTTGATTGGATCATTGGAAGTTGATTTCTTGTATTACATGCTCGGTGGTTTTATTGCACAAATGATTGATGGTGCATTGGGAATGGCTTATGGTGTTAGTGCAACCACGTTTCTCTTGTCTTTTGGTGTAAGTCCAGCAGTAGCCAGTATGAGTGTTCATACTTCCGAAATTTTCACAAGCGGTGTTTCTGGTTTTCTCCATTTGCGTTTCGGGAATGTCAATAACAAATTATTCAAAACACTTTTGATTCCTGGTGTAATAGGTTCCATTTTAGGAGCGTATGTGCTGACGGAATTTGAAAATTACAATGCGTATATCAAACCAATAGTTGGAATTTACACTCTTATTTTAGGAATCATTATTATTTATAAAGTCGTTCGAAAACGCATCAATCGCAAAAAAGTAAAGCATGTGGGCTGGTTGGCAAGTGCGGGCGGATTTTTAGATGCCATTGGTGGCGGCGGTTGGGGACCAGTTGTTTCTTCAACTTTAATTTCACGCGGAAAAAGCCCACGAATGGTGATTGGTTCGGTCAATCTTGCTGAGTTCTTTGTTTCATTGGCGAGTTCATTTACCTTTTTCACCTTGATTGGAGGAGCTCATTGGCAAATTTTTACTGGTTTGATCTTGGGTGGTGTTTGTGCAGCGCCAATTGCGGCTTATTTATCTCAGAAATTGAATGTAAAAGCGATGATGCTCTTGGTTGGAATCGTCGTGATCATCGTTAGTTTACGCATCATACTCATGACTTTTATTTGAAATAATCATGTTAAAACACGAACAAATAGAACAATTAGCAACCCAATCATTAGAGGAATTATTGGGAAATATTGCGCTCATTTATGGAGATAAAGCTGCTTTTTCAACGAGTTTAAGTTGGGAAGATCAAGTGATTGTCCACCATATTTTTAGCCTCGAATTGCCCATTCGCGTCTTTACGTTAGATACTGGTCGGTTGTTTCCAGAAACATACAGTTTATTGAACAGCACTTTTGAACAGTATAAAAAACGCATCGATGTCTTTTTCCCGAATACAGAAAAGGTACAGCAATTAGTATCTGAGAAAGGTCCACTCAGCTTTTACGAATCACTGGAAAACCGAAAAGAATGTTGTTTTATCCGAAAAGTAGAGCCGCTCAATCGTGCATTGGATGGCGTGGAGTGTTGGATCACAGGATTAAGAGCTGAACATTCTGAAAATAGACAAGATTTACCTGTACTTGAGTGGGATGAAAACCGTCAATTGACAAAAGTTAATCCATTGGCAAATTGGACACTTTCAGAAGTGAAAGCAGAACTTAAGAAACACCAAATTCCCTACAATAGTTTACACGACCGCGGTTTTGTAAGTATCGGTTGCCAACCGTGCACTCGAGCAATAAAAGAAGGAGAGGATTTCCGTGCAGGTCGCTGGTGGTGGGAAGATCAATCAAAAAAAGAATGCGGATTACACCGTTAATAGAAGAGAAAATGAAAGATTATTTAGACAAATTAGAAGAAGAAGCAATTTATATTCTGCGCGAAGTTGCAGGTCAATTTGACCGTCCAGCACTCTTGTTTTCTGGAGGAAAAGATAGTATTTGTTTGGTGCATTTGGCGTTAAAAGCGTTTCGTCCAGGGAAGTTTCCCTTTCCATTAGTACACGTTGATACGGGACATAATTTCCAAGAAGCACTTGATTTCCGCGATTATGTTGCAAAAAACCTAGGTGAACAGTTGATTGTACGTTCCGTTGAGGAAACCATTTTGAAACAAAAATTGCAAGATGGAAGAGGAAAGTTTCCCAGTAGAAATGCCTTACAAACCTATACATTATTGGAAGTAATTGAAGAATTCGAATTCGATGCTTGTATTGGTGGTGCTCGTCGTGATGAGGAAAAAGCCCGAGCCAAGGAACGCATTTTTTCTGTACGGGACGAATTTGGACAATGGGATCCCAAATTGCAACGACCAGAATTATGGAATATCTACAATGGGAAAATCGACAAAGGTGAAAATGTACGCGTGTTTCCGATAAGTAACTGGACAGAGCTTGATGTGTGGAACTACATTAAACGGGAGCAAATTGAATTGCCGTCCATCTATTTTACCCACGAGCGAGAATGTGTCTTGACCGAAAACGGACAACTCATGGCGAATAATAGGTTTCTTGAGTTGGATGACCAAGATGAAATTGTCACGCGAAATGTTCGTTACCGCACGGTTGGTGATATGACATGCACAGCTGCGGTAGAAAGCGAAGCCTATACAGTTGATGATATTATAGCTGAAATAAAAGAAGCGAAAATCTCAGAACGTGGTGCAACTCGCATGGATGATCGGATCAGTGAAGCAGCAATGGAAGATAGGAAGAAGGGAGGATACTTCTGAATTGAAAATGTAAAATTGAAAATTGAAAATTGAAAATGAACTTCGCATTTCGACTACACTTCGTTCACTTCGATGTGACTCAGTAAGTAGCTCAATATAGCTCAGTTCTTAAGAATTGAAAATTGAAAATGTAAAATTGAAAATTATGAAGGTTGATCATGTTAACTCAATCCAATTGATAATTTTCAATTGATAATTTATAATTAATATAATGGAATTACTAAGATTTTTTACCGCTGGAAACGTTGATGACGGCAAAAGCACGTTGATCGGTCGATTGTTATACGATAGCGATTCGATTTCAACAGATATTATAGAAACGTTGACGCGTCAGAGCAAAACAACAGGCACAAATGCGGATATCGATTTAGCTTTGCTGACAGATGGTTTGCGTGCTGAACGTGAACAAGGAATCACGATTGACGTGGCCTACAAGTATTTTACAACTGAAAAACGCAAGTTTATTATAGCGGATACTCCTGGTCATATTCAGTATACCCGAAATATGTTTACTGGAGCATCCAATGCAGATTTAGCAATCATTTTGGTCGACGCTCGTAATGGAATCACCGATCAAACCAAACGACATAGTATCATCTCATCCGTTTTAGGCATTCCACTTGTATTGGTTTGTATCAATAAAATGGATTTGGTTGACTACAGTGAAACGATTTACAACGAAATTCAACAAGCTTATCTTGAATTTGCAAAACCGTTGGGAATTAAAACCATTTCGTTTATTCCGACGAGTGCATTAACAGGAGAAAATGTGGTTCATGCATCAGAAAAGCTATCGTGGTATACCGGATCTTCCCTGTTGCGGTTTTTAGAAAATGTACCCGTTTCACAACAACAAAAAGTAGAAGAAGCGCGTTTTCAAGTGCAATACATTATTCGTCCACAGACAGAGAAAT
>JAYSRF010000252.1:0-19834 GCA_043721195.1 Fluviicola sp.
TTCTGTAATGGTGGGTGAGTTCAATGGAATGTACCGTGTCAGTATTGCTAGTTTTTCAACGAAAGAGGAAGCGGTACAAGCGCATAGCACGTTGAAGGATGTTGTTCCACAAGCGTGGGTGTTTAAATGGCCGTGAGGTTAATTTAAAATTTAAAATGTAAAATGTAAAATTGAATGAAGGTCTTAACAGTGATCTTATTCATAATTTTCCATTTTCCATTTTCAATTTTCAATTTTCAATTTGTCATTGCTAATTTCAAAATACATTGTTCAACTTCAGCTACGATAGCATCAGCTGTTCTTCCAACAACATACAACGGTTCGCCAACTTGGATATAGCTATCAAACGGAACGGGTACCGCATCACCTTTCGGAAGTACTTTCCCTAAACCTTTCATATAGACAGGAATGATTGGAATTTCAGGTCGTTGTTCTAAAATCAAACCAATGCCTCGCTTGAATCGTTGAAATTTTTCTGGTTCTCCGCGCGATCCTTCTGGAAATAGAATTAATGAATCACCTTTATCCAACACATCAATCATCATTTGAATTGGATCAGGGCCTTCTTCACCTTCTTTTGGTCGACTTCTAGGAATCAGAATTGCATTGACAAAATAGCGTGTCAAGTTGGCTTTAAATGCTGTTTTCCCAAAATAATCACCCGCAGCAATGGGATGTGTTTTGATCAATTGTTTGGATGGAAGTGACGAGAGAATAACTACTGAATCCAAGTGACTGTTGTGATTCCCAACAATAATGCAAGGTGTTTTTCGCTTCAAATGCTGACCATTCACCAATTTTATTCCTGTGAACAAGCGCAAAACTGTTCGCATGATCAGCGAATAAATGAGCATTAAGGTGAGACGTTTCATTTCAAGTAATACAGATTATACACAATGTGAAAGAAAACGGGACCTGTCATGGCTAATGAATCAATTCGATCGAGTATCCCGCCGTGACCTGGAATCGTTGTACCCGTGTCTTTTTTACCAATATCGCGTTTTACAGCAGAAATTACTACATCACCAATAAAACCGGCAATGGAAACAGAAAAACAAACGATGATTGCTTCCATTTCTGAAAACGGCGTGAGGAATCGTAGAAAATAACCCACGATTGTAGTGGTAATGACTCCGCCAATTAATCCTTCCCACGTTTTGTTTGGACTGATCGTTGGCATGACTTTATAACGTCCGAGCAGTTTCCCCCACGTAAATTGGAATACATCATTCATTTCAGTAATGAAAACGATGAACAACAATAATCCACGACCTCCAGCTGCAAAACCCTCCAAATCAGGAAGTGAGAGTAAAAAAGCAAGATGACTTACCCCAAAAACAGTGAGCATTAATTGAGTTGGCAATACACTCATCGAACGACCAATATCTTGGGTAACACCTTTGATCACAAGCATAAACGGAATCCATAAATGCATGAACACTGGAATAAATGTGAGGAATAATCCATACGATTTATAGTAAGCGAAAAGGTATTGTACAGGAATTGCGAGGTAACACCAAATTAAAATGCGACGGTCTGCTTCACGAATATTTTTACTGATGGAAGTCAATTCCCTTAATGCGATGAACGAAAGTAGGGCGAAAGAAATATAGGAAATAACAGGATCTATAAATGTTGCTACGATGAAAATAGTTGCCATGACCCACCAGGATCGATTGCGCATTTTTAATTCGTCAAAATTGGCGTTTGGTTTCAGTTTTCCAAGAACCCAAAAGAGAGTAGTGGAAAAAACCAAGATTCCATAGATCAGTCCAATGACGAGCAGTGTTTCGGAATCCCCAATAAACTCCGTGAAATTGAAACTTAAATTCATGGTTGAAGTGTATGTTTAATGCGAATGGCTGTGCTTACAACTAATAAAAAGCTTCCTGCTCCAAAAACATAGTTCACAGCAATAGTTGCTTCTGGAAACCAAAATAAGATCAATAAAAGCAATCCAACCATCATTGCACGATCGCTTTTTCCCATTGGACCGTCGTAACGTCGAAAACCTGTTATAGCTTTTGCTAAAACACCAGCAAATTCGTTGATAATGGAAAGAAAAATAAATACAATGATCGAAAGTGGATGCATTCCTGGAAGTAGAATCAAGGGGAAATACATAAAAATATCTGCTACTACATCGCCAAGTTCATTGAGTACTTCTCCTACTTTACTTTGCATATTGTATTCTCGTGCCATCATTCCATCTAGCGCATTCAGTGCCATCCGTACCAATAAGGAAAGTGGTAAAATGACTAACATAATTCCGGTTGGTTTCCACCAAAACAATGCACCGATGATGAAGGAGAGTAGGATCGCCATCCAAGTGATTGCATTGGCAGTAATTCCAGCTTCATGCATGGATCGTAAGATAGGACGCAACAATTGCTGAAACTTTGGCTTTATTTTATAGAGCGAAATCATTTGTCTATTAAAGGTTGCAACGGGTTGTTTGTTGGTTTTATTCTGTTGGCTTCAATTGGAAAAACACCTTCTTTGAGAAAGGGGAAAATCATTGAACCGATCAACTCAAATGTACTATAAAAATCATCGTGATTTAAAGGGACATAACAATAATCATCATATTCTTGCTTGAGTGAGGCTACATCCCATTTGAGCGGACCAATTGTTGCAGCAGCTTTTTTATGGTTGAGAATCACCTTGGTAGGTTCCGTTTCAATGAGGATTCCTATTTTAATTGCCCCTTTGTTCATTGGTGGATAGGGCGTTTCTGCTAGTTCGCGAATCACATTTCCCACCAACAAACGGATGATAATGGGGAGATCAATCATCAATGCTTTTGGAGCACGTTCTTGTAAAGGACTTCGATCAAAGATAACGGAAGCTAAGTTCGGGAGTCTAGTGTTTGTTAACCATTGATTAAATGTCCAACCTCCAATGATGTAACAAAAGACATGTAGTTTTTTGTAAGATTTCAATCCTTCTTTTTCAACAAAGTCATCCAATTTACTAATGCCTTTTGCAATACTTTTCCGACAGATAAAATCGGGTTGAAATAGATCATAACCTTTGTTCGAGAAATAAGTTGCGATCTTTTTTACATTGTGCGTTTTGGAGCCAAATCCAACTAAAATGAGTAACGCCTCTTTTTCCGCTTTTGGAATCGTTGGATTGGAGATAATGGCAAAGTTTTTCGAACGTAACGACAATTGAATCATGAAATTTAGGCTTACGAGATCTTATTCAATAAGTGGGATTTTTAGAGTTGTGAAAGGGTGTACTTTGCATAAGTTGTGAAAACCACAGAGTTACGTGTTGTATTACACTTAATATCAATGTTATACGTTCCGTATTCCGATAGCTATCGGAATGCGGGATTACTGAACGAATTCCAGTTAAACTAAAATCAATAATGAAAATGAATTAATTGCCAAACAATTTCTAAAACTAACCTCTTTCAAGCCCTATCTTATTCAAGGAAAAAGTTATTGAATCTACTCAGTTTACAACAAGTCAATCATCCAACAATCACTTTCCTGTCTCCATCCGTTTTTGACGTTGCATTGGATTCTCTAGCGTTTTTTTCTGCTCGAATAACTGGTAACGTGTAGCTTGTTTTACAGCTGGATAGCTATTATCATCTACATTACAATCAGCAGTTTCAAGGAAAGGATCCAATTGAAATGCAACAACTTCTTTATCGAAAATAAACACTTTGCTCACTGTTTGATTGTCAAAACGCCAGATTTCTGCTGGAATGCGAATTACCTCAGAAGTACCATCAGCAAACGTTGCACGAATAATCAAAGGAGTGACCAATCCACCAACATTGGTGAAGGTTAATTCATAAAAGTGTTTATTGCTTTCGAGTAATTGTTTTTGTTCAGGAGTGAGTTTTTTCTGAAACTCTTCGTATT
This sequence comes from Fluviicola sp., assembly GCA_043721195.1. Classification (GTDB taxonomy): domain Bacteria; phylum Bacteroidota; class Bacteroidia; order Flavobacteriales_D; family Crocinitomicaceae; genus Fluviicola. Next base: position 3,882 of record JAYSRF010000252.1, read on the forward strand.
CTTCCTTATCTAACTTATCGACCTGGTATTTATCAAATTTGGCATAAAAATCATCGATTGAAGGATCTCGTTCATTGACTGTTTCTTTAATGGATTCTTTGTTGCGGGTAGCTCCAATGAATTCCGGTTCCGCTTCATCTGTTTTTTGCATCACCTCCTTTTCCGTAGTGGGATTGTTGGTGTTCAACTGGAAGTGTTTCACGTTATCCAACGAAACATCTACAAATTCAGTAGAGTAGAACCAGCCTCTCCAAAACCAATCCAAATCAACACTCGAAGCATCTTCCATTGTTCGGAATAAATCAGCAGGAGTTGGATGCTTGAATTTCCAACGTTCACAATACATTTTAAAGGAATAATCAAACAATTCGCGCCCCATCACCGTTTCACGCAGAATATTGAGCGCAGTTGCAGGTTTTCCGTAGGCATTGTTTCCAAATTGTAAAATAGATTCGGAATTCGTCATGATTGGTGTAATGAAACGCTGATCTCCACGCATGTAATCACACATCATACTTGCTGGTCCTCTACGAGATGGGTAATCACGTTCCCATTCTTGTTCTGTCAAGTATTGTACGAATGTGTTTAATCCTTCGTCCATCCATGTCCATTGGCGTTCATCTGAATTGATGATCATCGGAAAGAAATTATGACCAACTTCATGAATAATGACACCCCACATGCCGTATTTCGTTTCTTCGGAATAGGTTCCATCTTCTTTCGGTCGTCCTCCATTGAAACAAATCATTGGGTATTCCATTCCAATGCGATCAGCATGAACAGAAATGGCAACTGGGTAGGGGTAATCAACCGTATATTTTGAGTATGTTTTGATCGTGTGTGCCACTAATTTTGTCGAATAACGTTCCCATAATGGATTTCCTTCTTTTGGGTAGAACGACATACACAACACATTTTTATCACCTACTTTTTGATTTTGCGCATCCCAGATAAATTTTCGAGAAGATGCGAATGCGAAATCACGTACATTTTTTGCTTTGTACGTCCATGTTTTGGTTGCCTTTTCACGGTCTTTTTCATTGGCTTCTGCTTCCGCTTGGGTTACAATCAATACAGGTGAATCTGCAGTAATTGCCTTTTTCATGCGTTCTTTTTGCTCAGCTGATAATACAGCAGCAGCATTTTGCAATTCGCCTGTTGCTCCAACAATATGGTCGGCTGGAACGGTAATAGAAACTTCATAATCTCCAAATGGTAATGCAAATTCGCCACTACCTAAAAATTGTTTGTTTTGCCATCCTTCAACATCACTGTAAACGCACATTCGAGGAAAGAACTGAGCAATGGTGTATAAATAGTTACCATCTTTTTCAAAAAACTCGTAACCAGAACGACCACCAACTTTCATACGGTCATTGATGTTATACGACCATTTGATTTTAAAGGAAATACTTTGTTTCGGGCTAAGCGGTTTTGATGGATCAATGCGCATCATGGTGTGATTGATTGCGTATTTGATTTTTTCGCCATTCACAGATGCTACAGATTCAATGTTATAACCACCTTCAAATTTCATTAATTTGCGTTCAACATCTTTAATGGTTCTGAAATCTTCCATTTTTTCAACCTGAATGAAATTGGATTCAGCATCTGGTTTATAAATATTCTGATCGAGTTGCAACCATAAATATTCCAGAATATCTGGTGAATTGTTGGTATATGTAATGATTTCCTCTCCGCGAATGGTTTGTTGATCATCATCCAACACAATCGTCATTTTGTAATCGGCTTTCTGCTGATAATAACTATGTCCTGGTCCACCAGCTGCATTACGGTATTCGTTTGGAGTGGGCAATTCCATATCTAGCTGAGCGAATTTATTTTGCGCAAGTGCTGAGAATGAACTACTAATTACAAGGAAGGAAAAAAGGAATTGTTTCATTTTTGTTCAAATTGTATGGTAAACCGACGTTGTTGTGGTAGAAAAACGGCGTTGTATTTGTGATTCAAGTAATTGAGCGTGAGTTTATTTTGTTGTTTGTCTAACACATTCATCAACCAGTCAAATTGAATATCAATAGATGTCTGTGGTGTGAATACTGTGGAAGCTAAATAGAAGTAGACCATTCCATTGTTTTTTACTTCGTATCCTTTTAGAATCAGTTGTGGAGTTATTCCATTGGACGAAAACACCAATCCGTTAGAGATAAATGTTTCCAATTTTAGTAGCATTAACGAATCTGAGTAATGATCTTCGAGTTCTTTAATCGAAATTCCACTTTCATTTAAGACATCTTCCACATCATGGGCAGAACCTTGAACGGTCATTTCCAAACATTTTGTAGTTGTATTGTACTCAACTTCAGCAAACGCAAAGAAATACTCGTGTGCGTTGGCAACAAATGAACTTAAAACAAGAATCAAAAAAAGAAGACCAGTTTTCATTTATAGTTTTGTTGAGCAAAAATAATCTTTTGAAAAGAACAAGCTTGTCTAATTTGATAAATAAAGAATTTGAACTGTTTAATAGATAGATTGCATAGATGAATATTTTATCGCGCACTTTTTTATTTCGGGAACTGAGATTTAGTGCTTCAAACTAAAGTAACAGATTACGATAGGTTGAATGAAAGAAGTGGAGAAATGAATAGGTTGATTTAAGTCTAAAATAGTGACCAGAATTGATTGTGTAAACATCAGTTTTTCAATGTTTTAGATTCACGTAAAATTGCGAATTTACGTGACTGAAATAACGCGCGTAAATTCGCAATTTTACGTGCCATTCATTTGACTGGAATTTAGCTTAGAATAGCTCACGAAAACAGATGATTTCCCCCTACCTAAGTAACCTAAAATGCTCACCATAATCAGTGAATTGATACACTACCGTATGTTGGGATTGCGCGTTGTAATTTCTGACAATTAGAGTTGCTAATCCTAGGTCTGAAAAATGTACGATTTCTATATTATTAAGATGGGTATTACTTGGAGCAACCGTTTCTGAACGTAATGTCCATGTTAATCCACCATCATTGGTCACTGAATACCAGATTTTGTAATCTATAATTTTCCAAACAATCATTCCACGTAAATCATCATACATGTGAAAGTTATCATTGCAAATACGAGATAAATGAAGTGACCCAGCATCTTCTTCTTTTAAATCGAGGAATATTGATTGCCAAGAATGACCGCGATCAGTGGTTCTAAATAATCCATTATAACTCAAATAACAACCACCTGCAGCGGTAAGGAAGCCTACAGAGTCATTCAAGAAAAAAATGGAGTTAGGCACCACACATTGAGGAAGTTCAAGAGAATCAATCTGTATAATTGCCGAATCACGATAGTTTGGATTCGTGAAAACAAGTTGATAAACATGCTCTTCATCATTTGGTTGAAAAGTTGAAACGAGCGACACCCATTTACCTGTTTTTAAATCTTGCTTGTCAATCGTTTGATCTGATTGTCCATGAAGAGTGAATGCGGCCAATAAACAGATGAAAACACTTATGGATTTTAGACGATTCATACTTGAAAGGATTACTGATCACCTATTTAGATTAGCTGATACTGCTAAAATACCATTTTATTGTAACAAAAAAATGCCTTCGTAAATAGGTGAATACTATCCATTTACAAAGGCATTCAATAAGATTAAACAGTTTTTACGAATTTCCTTTCGCGTGATCAGCTAAAAATTGCGCTAATCCATTGTCTGTTAATGGGTGTTTTGCTAATGCGACGATTGCGCTTAATGGACCAGTCATTACATCAGATCCAATTTCAGCACACTGAATAATGTGCATTGGGTGACGAACTGATGCAGCTAAAATTTCAGTTGCAAATCCGTAATTATCGAATATCAAACGAATTTGTGCAATCAATCCCATTCCATCGGTTGAAATATCATCCAAACGACCTACAAATGGTGAAATGTACGAAGCACCCGCTTTAGCAGCTAATAATGCTTGTCCTGCACTGAAAATAAGTGTGCAATTGGTTTTGATTTCTTTCCCAGAAAAGTACTTGATTGCTTTAATACCAGCGAGTGTCATCGGAATTTTTACAACAATGTTCTTGTGTAAATCAGCCAAAGCTTCACCTTCACGTACCATTCCTTCAAAGTCAGTTGCGATCACTTCTGCACTTACAGGACCATCTACAATGTTGCAAATATCAACATAGTGCTTTAAAATATTGTTTTGTCCGGTGATTCCTTCTTTCGCCATTAATGACGGATTTGTGGTTACACCATCGAGAATACCAAGGTCATTGGCTTCACGAATATCATTTAAATTTGCTGTATCTATGAAAAATTTCATGCTTCGAAAAGTTTTGGCAAAAATAAGCCAATGAATCGGTTTAGTAGTGCGGATTAGGGGGTAAAGTTTCCCTAATTTATCCACAATTGCAACGAATTCAAATTCTAGCAGCTTTCTTTACTAATTGGATAAATTCAGTGCGATAACCTTGTTTGTCTTCTCCTTTTGCTGCTGTTGCAAGTTTTACTACGTCATCAAAAGTTGCCGTTCCTTTGTGTTCTGAACCACGGAGAATCAACCCAAATTCAGCTACTGCTATCGAAAATTGGGCATCTAGTGGCAGTTGTTCGAATGAAACGGAGGTGTTTTCTACTGCATACTCCAATAATAAGGAAGCAGAATCAGCTGGATTTTTGTAGCGTAATTTTAATGTCAGAAGTTCATTTGTTACTGGATCATTCGTTTTGGGTTTTAATTCAGTTTGATATTTCAACGAATCGATCGATTTTAATTCTTCATCTGAATTACTCATAATCAGTTCATAAATTGCTGTAACTGTTTGACTGCTTCCCAAATCACCAGCATCTTTTTTATCATCATTGAAATCTTGATTTTCAAGTAACCGATTTTCGTATCCAATGAGTCGATATCCTTTTACTTGAGCTGGATTAAATTCGACTTGTAATTTCACGTCTTTCGCTATCGTCACCAATGTTCCTCCCATTTCGGTGACCAACACTTTTTTCGCTTCCAATGCATTATCGATATAGGCATAGTTCCCGTTTCCGTTGTCGGCTAATTTTTCCATTTTGCTGTCTTTTAGATTCCCAGTTCCAAATCCAAGCACTGAAAGAAAGATGCCTCCATCACGTTTTTCCTCAATTAAACGGATCAGTTCACCATCATCATTGATTCCAACATTAAAATCACCATCTGTAGCCAAAATAACACGATTGTTACCTTTTTTAATGAATTGTTCTTTCGCGATTTTATAGGCCAATTTGATTCCATCTGCCCCAGCAGTTGAACCACCAGCTTCTAATTCGGCAATGGCTTCTTTTATTTTCCGTTTTTCCGCACCACTAGTAGAAGGAAGTACCAATCCAGATTCCCCAGCATAAACCACAATAGCTATTCGATCTTCTTCTCGCATTTGATCAATCAACAAGTACAATGCAGTTTTTACCAATCCTAGTTTATCTGCACTTTGCATCGATCCTGAAACATCAATTAAAAAAACTAGGTTGTTTGCTGGTGCTTGTGCTAAGTCAATTGTTTGTCCCTGCACTCCAATATGAATTAACTGGTGTTTTTTATTCCAAGGGCAATCTGTGAGCATTGTTTGAAAGGCTAGGGGATCATTTCCTTTCGGAACAGGGTAATTATAGGGGAAATAGTTGATCATTTCTTCAATGCGCACTGCATCTTTTGGGGGCAATTTACCATCTTCTATGAAACGACGAATATTGCTGTAAGATGCTTTATCTACGTCTATGCTAAACGTTGATAATGGTTTTTGATTCACAGCAATAAATGGATTTTCATCAAATTCATCATACGATTCGGTGTTCATCTCTTGATAAATGCCATTTGTGACCCCCATGGGATTAATTGAACTGCCAAAAGTCATATAGGAATTAGTTGAACGGCTAGTAATAATTACTACTTCTTCAATTAATAAACTATTCGTAACTAGCTGAACATTTAAACGAGTGATAGCATTGTCTTTAATGAGAACATTAGTGATTGTTTGTGTTTCAAAATCTATTGATTGAACTTGGAGCATGTAGTTCCCAGGTAAAATTGAATTGAAAGAATAAAAACCATTGATATCTGAAGCAGCAAATGCAACAGTAGTCGAGTCAATCTTTTTAAGAATCACTTTTACAAATGGAAGATATTCGCCTGTTTCTTTGTCGATTATTTCTCCTTGAAGTTTTCCAGTTTGTCCAAAAGAGAACGTACAGATACTTATAAATAATAGGATGATTGGAAGAACTGATTTCATAAATCTGATTTAAATACGGTTAAAGATGCAATTTATAAGAAATTCCATAAAAGCGAGAACGCAATAAATAAACAACAATTCGTTGTCTTTATTGTGGGTTGCTATTGAAAGAAAAAAAAGGAAAAAAAGTGGGGCAAGCTACTTTTATCGCACCGCTACAACCTCTTACCTTTGCTACGTTCCCGTCCTGGAGGAGTCAGAGGGAGCTGGTCGTAAAAGACTTACCCCGCCACAAAAGTAGTCAATTATTCGAAAAATGCGCATGAATTATCCAAATTATACAATAAGAATTGAATTTCATTGATTATTAACCTTCTATGTTTGTTCTTTTAAGTGATTTGAAACGAGGAACTTATTTTCATTGAGTAAATTGCCTTAAATCGATCAATTAATTCATTCATTCATTCGAATTTAGCTGTCATTAAACGACGGGTTTACTTTAACTCCCACAAATAGTTGCCATTTTACTACTATTTTGGTGTCTTGATTCATGAATCTACACTACAAATAGACTCCTAATCAATGTGATTTTTCCGATTATTGTGGTTGAATCTAGCTAAGTTAAATGGATTGAATGGATTGGTTATTTGGCAGATGTAGTGCATCTAAAAAACGTTATTCTTTAAATTAAAGAATGAAAAGTTGAATTTAGTTGTGTTAATTCATTCATTTTCATTAAATTAGTTCCGCTTTAATAACTTATGAAGACACTACATTTATTACTTCTACTATTGCCGATATCTATTTTGGCACAAAATGACACGATCAATGTCTTAGATTCGAATGGATCAAAACAAGGACATTGGGTGTTTTTTGGTGATGACTTTCCTAACTCTGGGGTTGCTTCAAATGAACGTTTAGAAGAAGGTGATTACATTGATAATCAAAAAGTTGGGTTGTGGTATCGCTATGGTGCTGGTGCTCAGGTTAAATCAATCATGCTTTTTCATATCGACAAAAAGACGAATGTTTCGGTGAGGGATCAGTTTTACAATTATCAATACCATAGTAATGGTCAATTGAAACGCAAACCGATCATTGGTAAATGTCGTTCGATGAGCGATTATTACCTGTATGATGAAGCTGCTCAACTATTGGAAATAGAATTATTTGATTCAATTTGCAATACCGCCTATAAATTACAGCGAATTAAAAAAGGTGAGTTGGATTCGGTTTCTATTTTTCTAATTGATGATCAATTGACGCTAGAAACAAATGCAACAGGTGTCGTGCCGAAAAGTTCCCCCAACTTTGATCAATCGGGCGAATTTTGTGTTGATTATAGCCACCAATTATTTCAAATAGGAATGTTTGAAAAAGGAAAATTCATGAATGGTCGAGAGTATTTCCTTGATGAGATGATGCGTTTACAGTCTGTTAGTTATTTCGAAAACGGGAAATTGGTGAAGAGATTGGTGAAGAAAACAGTTTGATGTTAATTTTCAATTTTACATTTTCAATTTTTATAAAGATTAAAATCCCGTACACTCCATTCCAACTGTTGTGCGAGTAAGGTAAGTTGCCCTCGGTAGAATTGGTTGTCTTGCAATAATTGAAACAATAGATCAACCGTAAAGCGTTCTAATTTCACACCTTCAGAATCGTGGTATCGCACTTTTTCAGCGGAAGAAAAATCGTCTAAAAAGGTATTTGTTTCCCGTAAATTGGCTTCTAACAATTGTTTCCAATGAATCAAAGGCAATACATCTGCAAGTTCTGATTCTGGATCAACCTGTCGTAATCTTGCATTCCAAATGTGGTGTCCGTTCAAGATTTTTGATACAGTCAAACGCATTTCTGATGTGAGTTCGTCTTCTTTTTCCTCCAGTAATTGAATCCATAACGTGGTTTGAGCCGCATCGCGCTGGAATTTATCTCGGAAAAAGTCCTCAAACATCTTAGAGCGCTTTTAGGGAAGCAATTACAGCAGTTGGATCCGGATTATTAAACACAAAACTTCCTGCAACCAAGGCATCTGCACCAGCGGCAACCAAATCAGCTCCAGTTGTTGTATTTACGCCACCATCCACTTCGATTAATGCTTTTGAACCACTCGCTTGAATCAGTGTCTTTACCTGACGCACTTTTTCGACAGCTTGGGTAATAAATTTTTGTCCACCAAAACCAGGATTAACAGACATGATCAACACCAAATCTAAATCAGCGATTACGTTTTCCAATACATTAACTGGTGTATGCGGATTCAACGCAACTCCAGCTTTCATGCCCGCTTGTTTAATCCCAGCAATGGTGCGGTGCAAGTGTGGACAAGCTTCATAATGAACAGTCAAAATGTCAGCACCAGATTTGGCGAATTGCTCAATAAAATCATCTGGATTGGCGATCATAATGTGCACATCCAACGGTTTTTTAGCCACCTTTTTTAACGCTTCTATAATGGGGAAACCGAACGAAATATTCGGGACAAACACGCCATCCATAACATCTACATGAAACCAATCTGCTTGGGATTCATTGATTAATTGGAAATCACGTTCGAGGTTTCCGAAATCGCATGATAGGATAGAAGGGGCAATGATCACTGACATAAAATCGTTTTAGTGGTGCAAAGTTAACACCATTTCAGAAGAACGGAAATGGTTGTCTGTTTTTATTTGGTCAAGGTATGAATTCCATTTTTCACAGTGAAAACGAGTTATTTGTTCATTTTTTTCAGTGCATCAAGGTATTTTTTCTTCACGCCGTTATTTTCTTCTCTTCCGCAAATCACTTCTATCACTGGGAGTAACTGATCATTGTGTTGCGTCTTTAATTTCAAAATTTCGCCCAATGCAAAAGCTGCTGACCAACGAACAACTGTACCTGAATGTTCAGTGTTTGCTAATAAATTGGTAATAGCTGTAGCTAGTTCAGTCGGGAAGAGGTGTGCGGTATTTCCAATCACTTTAGCACTTTCCCATTTGATCCGCGGAGCTTTATCTGTAAGTGTTTTTGTTACGAAATGGAACATCGATTCATCGGCTAGTTGAGGATTTTTCAAGGTCGCATATTCGATTGCTTCTATACACGTCGCCTTTTCTGAATCTTTTGCTTTTTCCGCGAATGCAGTCAGTTCATCGGTTGGTAAAGTGTCTTCCAATAGCCAGTTACTGATGATTTCAGTTTTCTCTTTCCCCTTTTTGCTTGTGTCTTTGAAGAGTGCGTTAATGCCCATTTTATCTAGTAATGCGTTTCTAACGTTATTGTTCGTCTAATACAAGTAATAATAGTTGAATTGAGGTTATTCTTGCAGTTAACACTTGCTTATTTTCTGGGTATAGCGGTTATCCATATTTACACACTTTATAGGAGACGAGCAGAATGGTTTTAGAGAGGAACAGAATGGTTATAAGACACCGTCACTATTGTTTTAGACGCAGACAGAATGGTTTTAGATAGGAACAGTAGTGTTATAAGACACCGTCACTATTGTTTTAGACGCAGACAGAATCGTTTTAGAGAAGAGCAGAATGGTTTTAGATAGGAACAGTATTGTTATAAGGTACCGACAGAATCGTTTTAGAGGTTGACAGAATGGTTTTAGACACCGTCACTATTGTTTTAGACGCAGACAGAATGGTTTTATAGACGAGCAGAATGATTTTAGAGAGGAATCGTATTGTTATAAGACACCGTCACTATCGTTTTAGACGCAGACAGAATCGTTTTAGACACCGTCACAATCGTTCTAGGAGTTGGCAAAATCATTTTAGATACTGTCACTATCGTTCTAAATTCTGGCAGAATTGTTCTCACGCTTGTCTGAATGGCATAATGAAGATGATCAATGGTTATCAGATGTACGGAGCCACTAACGACAATAATTATCCACAAAATGAGTTAATGCACCATGAAAACGAAGTCATTAATCCTATTACTCTGTTGCATCTACAATTCTTTTTTTGGACAAGACTGGAATCAACTCACCGATTTCCCCGGAACTGCGCGTGATGATGGTACAACCTTCACGATCGGAAACAAAGTGTATTGTGGAACAGGATTACAGGTGGGCTGGACATGCACCAATGATTTTTATGCGTTTGATTTGTTGTCAGAATCGTGGTCAACAATAGCTCCAATGCCTTCTGCAATGCAACGTCAATATACATTTAGTTGTTCAATTTTAGGTGAAGGATATGTCTTTGGAGGCATCAATGACGCAGGAGATTATTTGAATGATTTGTGGAAATACAATGCTATCTCCAACAGTTGGCTGCAACTAACTTCGATGCCGTCTGAAGGGCGTTCTGGTGGCGTATCGTTTGTGTTGGATAACAAGATGTATGTTGTTGGAGGCAAGTCGTTAACGAGTGCGGCCTTGAATGAAACATGGATGTACGATCCTGCTTTAGATGAATGGTCAGTGATGGCCGATTTCCCACAAAACGGAAGTTGGCGAGGAGTCGCATTTCAATACGATAATAAGGGTTTTGTAGGTTTAGGGAAAGACAATGCAGGTCAATACAATCTCGGATTTTACAGTTATGATCCTGCTTTAAATGGTTGGAATCCAGTTGTGGACTACACTTCCATTGGTCGTGCTTATACTGGTGCGGCTCAAATTGGACAGTTTGCCTATTTATTGGGTGGTGTAGATAGTGTTGGAACCATTACGAACACCTTTGAAAAGATAGATTTAACTAATTTCTCAACACTCAATTTAACACCTTTACCCAACCCTCCACGAAAGGGCGGAATGGCATTCACGAGCAACGATGCTTTTTTTATAACCACGGGCGTTTCCACAGCGAATCGTTTAACTGAAACATGGAAAGCGTCATCTATTTTAAGTACGCCTGAATTGTTCATCGAAACGGAACTGCTGATCTATCCCAATCCCAGTAAGGGTGATTTTACCATTTCATTAAAACACGAAGGCTTGGTTCAATTAGCTATTACCGATGTAGTAGGGAAAGTCATTTATTCTCAAGCTAATGTAAATCTAACGACTCCTTTTTTGGTCAACCTACCAGTGGGAATTGCGGGGATGTGTTTTGTGGAGGTGAGTGGTGAAGGATTCAAATCTCAACAACGAGCGGTTATCAGCAATTGATTGCAGAATTTCACTGGTTTTAATCATGCTTCTTGTTCGGTTTCGTCCATAACTTTGAGTGGAGAAAAGCCTGTGAAAGTTGAACCCAAAAAATCATATATCCCAACTACTCAACAGATCAACAACAACCTGTTCTCTCCCAACTTTTCCATTGGAGCACGGTGAAGACAAGGAGTAACTGGACTTTCAGGATAATCGACCGCCAAGCGCCATAAGTGACCGAGACCTAATTGAATGAGTTGTGCATCAGGTTCAGCTTGGTAGTGAAGATCAAAGAAATACTCACTTAAAAAGGTTTCAAATCCTTCATCTGGACCATTGTATAGTTTTTTGAGTTCAGTGCGTATTTCTGGAATAAGTACTTTCTGTTTGGCTTGTGAATTGGGGACTATTTCACTCGATGCACCATAATAAGTGCATAAAAACGTATCGGTTGGAATGGGAGAGCGATCTACATGAAAAGAATAAACATCGGTTGGAAAAAACGGAAAAGCATCATCCCTGTCATACGACTTAATTACATTGAGTATTGGCGATGCACCTTGAGCTGTTAGTAACTGCAAGTCATTCAAGAGAATTGCACGAGCAAGTTGTCCTTGTTCACTTAAGTGAAGATCAATTAGTTCTTCTTGTTCAAGTACCGCTATATTTCCGGTTAACTCGATCTTATTGACGATCTCAGAAAAATCACCCATGAGTTTACGGTTCCAGCAAATCGCATTGGTAGTTCCATGAAAAGGAGTAGAAACAAGATCTTGAAAATTGTCAACACAGTGAATTTGCTTTTCAGGATGCGATAAATGGATCATAAGGGTTCATTTCTGTATTAAATCTTCGGTTCTCCACCTACTTTTGAGTCCCCGTTTAGTTGGACTAAATCTAGCGAGTCATGCAAATATACCCCATGTTTTTATAGCATGTGACTTCCATGAAAAGCAATTGCGAGTTCGGAGTTAAAGTGGAGTAGGCGGTAGCTAGATTCTAGCTTCGAACCTCTATTTCTCTCATTCTCGTACTCATTTTCACTCTGAAAAAAAGTGCATGCAAAGCATTTTATTTCAGCAGTTTAAGGGATGCTCAGATTGGTGCTGTTGGAAGGTTTTCATACGAACGAAGCCATAAGTCACTTAGAGTTGAGTATTTTTGGAATTTTTCTAGCGAATTGCAAGAAAGGCTTGTGTTCAATTAATACTAAAATGATATGTCAAGTCAAAAGATAGAGGTTCAAAAACTACAACAATCGAATTATGATCAGCTTGTAGAAGTAATGAAAGCTGCCTATTCCAATTGGGGAGGAAGTGTTTGGAGTGAGCGAGCGATTAAGAAGTTGCTTTCCATTTTCCCTGATGGTCAGTTGATTGTAATGGCAGATGATAAAGTCGTTGGATGTGCGTTATCCATTCTCGTGAAATACGATGATTTTGGAGATGAGCATACATACAAGCAAATTACTGCCAATTATACATTTTCAACTCACTCACCAAACGGAAATGTGTTGTATGGTATCGAGGTGTTCATTCACCCTGATTTTAGAGGCATGCGTTTGGGACGCCGATTATACGATGCACGTAAAGAATTGTGTGAAAAACTCAACCTCAAAGCCATTGTATTTGGGGGAAGAATTCCTAATTTTCATAAATACGCTGATGAGTTAACTCCGAAAGAGTACATACAAAAAGTAAAACAGTCAGAAATTTTCGATCCTGTTTTGTCTTTCCAATTGAGTAATGATTTTCACGTAAAAAAGGTACTCAAGAACTACATTCCTGAAGATGGAGAAAGTCGGGAATATGCGACGCTCTTGCAATGGGATAATGTGTATTATGTTGCCAATCAACGGGAAGAATATCGCGTTCGACGAAGTGTGCGGATAGGACTTGTACAATGGAAAATGCGTCTTTACGATTCTATAGATGAGTTATTTCAACAAGCAGAGTATTTTGTAGATGCAATTTCCAGCTACAAAGCAGATTTTGCTGTGTTTCCTGAATATTTCAATGGACCACTGATGGCTCAATTTGAGGGGATGAACGAAGCTGAAGCAATTCGAGCAATGTCGCAGTATACGGATCAAATCACGAAGAAATTCAGTGAGTTGGCGGTGAGTTACAATGTCAATATCATTGCAGGAAGTATGCCGATGTATGATGGTCAATCCTTAAAAAATGTGGGGCACTTATGTCACCGAAACGGAGATGTTGAGATCTACGAAAAATTGCATGTGACGCCAGATGAACAAAAGTATTGGGGGTTAAAAGGTGGAGATAAGTTACAGGTTTTTGATACAGACGCTGGAAAAATCGGCATTCTGATTTGTTATGATGTTGAGTTCCCTGAATTGTCGCGCCTCTTAGCCGATGAAGGCATGCAGATTCTCTTTGTTCCTTACCTTACAGATACTCAAAACGCCTATCTGCGTGTACGTCTTTGTGCTCAAGCAAGAGCTATTGAGAATGAGTGTTATGTAGCCATTACAGGAAGTGTTGGTAACTTGCCCAAAGTAGAGAATATGGACATTCAATATTCTCAATCTGCCGTTTTCACACCGAGTGATTTTGCGTTCCCATCGAATGCTGTAAAGAGTGAAGCAACCGCCAATACTGAAATGATCCTAATTGCAGACGTTGATTTGAAACTATTGGATGAATTGCACAGCTACGGAAGTGTTCGAAATCTAAGAGATCGCAGAACGGATTTTTATGAGTTGAAGAAAAAGTAAAATAGCTTGAATGTATTAGAAAAAGAAAAGGATGAGAACGTTAGTGATCATGCTTTTCTTTTTGTGAGAAGAAGATGCTATGAATTTTAAGAAACCGAATGAAGTCGGTTATTGTGGTAGATTTGCTTTGTCATCCTCCTCGGTCCTCCTTCAAAGGAGGAGGCTGGATTTCAGTTATGAACCGGGATTTCACTCTTTTCTCACTCTCAGTTCTCACACTGAAAAAGAAAGAGTATGAGAGCGAGAATCAGCCAATCCTAGCTTAAGACTCGCTCGTATCTTCCGTTCTCAATTTATTGGCCAACTGATTCAATTCGCGAAGTCGTTGTTTATTCAACTCTTTCGCAACTTGCTTCCTGTTTTTCTTCTGATCCATTAATTTGGAATGGAGCTTTTTGTTATCCGTATTTTTCTGTTTCGCCACATGGCAAAGTTAAAACACATTTGGTAAATAGTAGAACTAAAGAAACCGCTTATTTGAAAATGATTATCACTACCACGATTTCACTCTCTTCATTCTCATGCTGCTTCTCGCTCTGAAAAAGAAATGTAAGTAATGAGTTCTAATGGAAATCTGGATTCCACACTCTTCTCTCACTCTCCGCTATCGCGCTGCAAAAAGAAAAAAAGCCCGGAAAGTGTGAGTTTGAGAGCGAGTATTGAGGGACAAAAATAAAAAAGCGAACGGAAATGGAACCCAGATCGTTAGGAATTATTCCTCTGAATTTATTGGAATGTTTTTCTCTAGGCAATACACGCTACTAGCTGACTCGTCCTTTAGTACCAAATCACACATTTCTACAAGTTCTTTTTCTATAGCTAATAAGTATCTGTCCTCTGTTACTAGTATTTTCTCTACTTGATCAATAAATTTAGCAAAATCAGGATTTGCTTTGCAAAGCTTATCTATCGTTTTAAAATCTAAATCACTGTATTTTGAAGGAAAATGAACTTTACTTTGATATGGATTCGATGATAGCTCAATAATTCCGATTCCGAATGATTCATTAAGTCTTTTCATTTCATCATGTAGAGTTGGCTCTATTTCAAAGGCAACTAAATATCCATGATTCGCCCAACTTGAATTTGAAACAGCTTGAAAAAAGCATTCTTTTAATTCATAATCTGATTTAATTTCTCGCTTAATTTCATATGAATTAAGCCTAAAGGTCTGTTCCTTATTTACAGTTCTCTGTAGTGCTTGTCCTTCTTTTGTTTTTAACTTTAAAAATGCTACTCCAATCATATCAGGATGAATCCACTTTTGATGTTTTTCACTACTATTGCTAGACTTCTCATGAAAAATTGTTTTAGAATCAATACCATGTGATTTTAAGAACGTACTTAATAATATATGTAAATCACGTTCCTTATATGTCGTAGGGGTTGATATAGTTTTTACGGTTTGTGATTGTGTGATTCCAGTAAGCACATCCATTCCTATTATATCTTCATTACCTGATGAATAATACAAAAACTGTCTGCCCCCCATCTTTGATCTCTTTACCCTTGAATCACCCTTTCGAATAAAATCACCAAGTTGTGCGCCAATGGTATCGGTTGGGGTTTTCGCATTACTCCAATCAATATACTGTTTCTCTTTAATTAAATCATAAACTTCCAAATAAGTTAAGGCCCGTTTATTTTCTTCTAAAACTTTAAGTATTGCTTCCTTGATGGTCATCTTAGTAAAAGTGGATGAGTTATTTATTATTAATGGTCAATACTACCAAAAAAATCTGAAATACAAAGCTTTTATAAAAACCGCTTATTTGAAAATGCTTTACCTGAACCAGATTTCAAATATTTCTCAAAATGGAAAGCTTTGTACTTGTCTGTAAAAGCGATGTAAGTGATCAGCTCTAAAGGAAGTCGAGTTGAAGTATAATGAACTTCTCCTTTGTAATGTCTTTTCAATCGCTCTTCAATATTTTGAGTGCAGCCAGT
>JAYSRF010000253.1:0-6787 GCA_043721195.1 Fluviicola sp.
CACCAATATATTCTACGCATCCTTGCTCTGATGGATAATTGAATTGAATAAGGTCATTTTGATTGTATTTTAGGTTATCAACACTTTCATAAGGTCCTAACGTTTGAGACGAAGTATAGACTTTTGCAGGAGAATCTTGAAATTCATATCCTTTTACAATAAAATCAGTATTGGTTGAATTAAAAGTAAAATCATACAAAATAGCAATCAAATTGACAACATTTCTTGTTCCTATATAGATGTTGTTCGTCATTGAATAAGGATCACCTTCATTCTCAGGATGTGCACAATAAATGCCATAAAACATGGGGTCATCTGAATTATTCGCATTCTTTAACCAACCTAAAAAATGAACTTCATAAAAATTCTCTACTTTTTGATTATTGTATAACGCGTACTTACGGTTTTCTTGTTTTTGATCAATAAACACCATTAATGTATTCATCTTTTCAGAAACATAAAATTGATCCAATACCCCCTTATGAGGAGTGCTTTTTTTGACAGAAACTGCTCCTTGATTTGAACCGCTCAGTTGAAATTCTTCGGTAACCCACCCTTTTTTTGTTTCATTAATGAGTAATATCCTTGAATGTTCGATTGATATTCGACCAACAAATGCATTTTTAAACGGTCCAAATGCTGTTCCACAACAGAATAGCGTTTGTTTACCTTCCGCAGTTGCCACAAAGTAGGAGCCACCTTCAGTTTGCAATACTTCAACAAATGCGTAGGGTCCAAAGGTCTTTCCAATTGAATAGACAAAATAGGATGACTCGCCTTTTTCTGCTTTCTCTAAATCTTGATAAGCTATATCATAAAAACTCGCAGCTTTTTGGATTCCTAAAATGGACTTGTTTTCACCTAGTTCAACCTCTTGAGCTGAAATTAATTTTGGAAGAAGAAGTATTAATAAGATGGCAATGAATCGAATTGAAGTCATAATAATTATTGAAACAAAAAAATTAACCCATTAATCATAGAACAAAAGCATTAAAAACATTCTACATCTGCTGAAAAAAGATCAAGCCATTACTTCACCTCACTCCAAGGTTTCTGTACCAACGCTTTAAACTCTTTCGCTTTAAATGCATTGGCATCAATACCATCGTATACTTTTACAATGTTGCCATTCCAAATGTAGAACACACCTGGTGTATCTCTATTTCCAACTGTTTTCCAGAAGGTAGCGATATCCAATATGGAGTGTGTATATTTTGCACCAGCGAATTCGAAAAAGGCAGGGATCAATTCTGCTTCTTCATCCATAAATGCAATGCGAATTTCTGGGAAATTAGCTACTTGACTTCTCATTTCTGTCAACGCTTTTGCTGTTTCCTTGCAGTGTTCACAACCAGGCGCGAAGAAACATAAGATTTTTTTGCCTTTATCAATATCTGGATAAAGTGATTTGTAACCTGATTTTTTCTGCGCAGGCTCGTCTACTTTTTCAACTATAGGTTCTATTGTAGTTGCTTTTGGATCTTTTCCATTGACCAATTTTGTGGGATCAGTGGTGGCTGTTTTCGCATCAACGGTAACTCCAGTTTTGGATGAAGTATCTGTATTCATCACAACTGGTTCTTCTACAACTTCAATGATTTTAGCCGCCTTGCCTTTCGTTTTATCCGAACCTTGTGATCCTAAAATAAAGACTGATGCAATCGAAACGACCGTAATTCCTACCAAAACCAAAATGTTTTTTTTCAGTGGATTGTGGGGAATTGCTTTGTACAAGTAGCCTAGCAAGCCCATGGCGACGATGTTTTTAATAATCGCTTCTAATGGAGTCATTGGAATGAGCGTACCAAAACAGCCACAATTTCCAGAATTTCCAGAACTGATTATTTCATAGGTCAATTCGACTACAAAAATGAGTAACATCAAAAACGAAACTGGAATGACCAAACGCTTTAAGAAATGTGGTTGTAATAAGGCAAATCCAAGGGCAAATTCGCAACCAATCAATGTACGAGAAAAATAGGCTGCGCTTACTTCACTAAACCCCATTGGAAGTAACTGCTTGATTTCAAATGTAGTCAACGCAAAATACGGTGAAGGATATAACTTTGCTACAGCAGAAATCAAAAACAAAAAAGAAAGCAAGATTCTAATTCCCCAATGGATTTGATTTTTTCGTTTACTGATTACGATTGTTTCTTTGCTCATGGTAGTTCATCAAAAGTTTGACTAAAAATAAGCTATCTGATTCAAACGACGCATGGAAATTGAAAAATTAGGAAAATGATAACAGTTTTCGTTTTTATTAGCTGACTTTTTAAAATAAAAATGTTCAAATGAAGCTAGCTATTAACTTGAATTCGATCAACCTTCTTTAATGTTCTCCAACAAATCCCGGTCTCTTTTTGTGAAATCCGTACCGTCAGAAGCTGAAAACTTGCCAGGAAACAATGAAAGAATAGCAGTTGGATTGATTTTATCAGTTTCTGGTGGAGCTCCATTTGGAAACTTTACATCAATCGTAATATCACCTCCAATGTGGGTGTCATTCCCATCGGCATCCTTGCGAACTGCTGCCTGCCATGTAACATCTACGGGCTTCTGGTAGGTTGCAACAGAACTCAATTCAAAAACAGCTCGTTCATAAGGAATCATGTGGGTATTTGCATCAGCTGTACCAGCAACAAGGTTTTCAGGTCTATTAGGACCTCCAAGTCTACTTCCCTGAACATGCAACCACTCCCATGAATAATTATCGGCTTCCAATGGGCTAAACCGTTTCACGTAATCGTAGGCTGAGAAATTGCTCATTGCTGACTTTTGTCCAGTATCTCTGCTACCCCTAGTAGCTCTGTAGGTATATTTTTTATCTCTTTTTTTCGGAACTGCCAATGGTGCATTCGGTAATCTTGCCCCATCTGAAGGTTTATTTACAGTTATAGCTGTGTTTCGTTTGGTGATTTGTTTACCAGTTACTAATTGTTCATAAGCTAATCTAAACTGGTCTATCAATGATTCTTCAATGAAAAGATAATCATTGCTTACCCGTTCATCACGATATGGGAGCTCTGCAGCTAAATACGCAGTGTACATTTTCTTGATCAGCTGCTTGCTTTTAAAAATAATGTTCAACTGCGGGTATTTTTCCTTGAATTCTTCTGCTTGTTCATCATATCCTTCCAATAAATAAAGATTTCCTTTTGCAGCCTTAAATCGAAATTCTATGGCTCCATATCCTCCACCAGCGTCTTCTTCTAATCCTCCAGTAAGCACATTACCAATAATATCATTTGAAAACTGCTTCTCAATTTGCTCCTTTTTATTTGCGTTTTTTTCTGGATTCCATAATTTATTCGCATTGTCTGAAATCTGATTGATATTTACTGGTCCATTCTCATTTTGATCCCACAATTCCAAATTTTCCATGAGTAATTGTTGCACATTTAAACGCTTGTCAACATCCACATTGTCCTTTAAAGCAAGCTCTGCTTTTTCGGCATCTTCAACTGAATCCACCCGTGCAAAAAGTGGAATTAAGCTCCCCAGTTTATCTTCTTCTTTTCCAGTAAAAAAGAATTTGCTCAATTTGATCACTTTAAAGTACAATTCGGGGTCTTCACTTTCATCATCTTTGCTAATAAACAATCCCTGAAGGTATTCCACATCAATATTTTCACCTTTTAATTTTGCGGCATCATTGATTGCTTTGATACGTTCTTCACTTAACGAAATAAATTTTGCTTGTATTGGTAGAACAGCATTCGATGAAGGTGAAAGGTTATCCAATTTGCCATCATATTGCGTCATTCCGCTTAATTTCAACTGCATCGCCTTCTCCCCCATTACATCGGCTTCTTTTTCCAATCCTGCATTGTCATTGATATTCACTTTACCTTTCAGTTGTTTTGTTGGTTGAACACGCCCTTGTTTTTGCTGTACAACATGCCAAGCCTCGTGCGGCAAGTGTTTTTCTTGACCTGAAGCAAGGTGAATATCTGTTCCTTTGGCATAAGCGTGTGCTTGCAACTGCGCTGGTTTATCTGAATTGTAATGCACTTTTACGTCATTCATCGAAAAGCCAGAGAGTTGTTCAATACCCGATTTCAAGTTGTTGGGTAAACCCGTATTATTTTGCTGTAATTGAATGGGAGAATTAGCATTATTTGCCAAATTTTGCATCGATTGTAATTGAGAAACCTGCGTATTGTCAATGGCCAATTGTTTCAAGTTTTCATAAACCTGAGCTTCTGGCCGATTGTCTTTCAACTGAAATGGAAGTTCGTTGCTTTTTTGCAAGTTGGCCGAATGAGGAACGATCATGGATGCTTTTTGCCCATTCGTTTTATCGCTATATGTATTCATATTTCCACCATTTTAATAACTACTATGCTTAAATAAACAGAATTCCTTGTTTCTGTAATTCGCGACGAATTCCCCTTTCCAAATCTTCTTTTTGAATCGTTGTTTGTCCATTTTTAATGGCTTTGAGTGTGCAGTAACGCATGACATTCATAATTACACCTCCCGCTATTTCATGTTTTTCAGCAATCTCATGTAAATCAATTGATGCATCCGGTTGGATTGTTTCATCGAATGATTGTTTCCACAATTGATACCGTTCTTCTGGTCCAGGCATCATAAAATGGATCACTGATTGAAAGCGACGACTAAATGCATCATCTATATTTTCCTTGAGATTGGAGGCCAAAATGACGATTCCATTGTGGTCTTCTATCCGTTGCAACAAATAGGCAACCTCCTGATTCGCAAATCGATCATGTGAACTACTCACTTCTGTCCGTTTACCGAATAAAGCATCTGCTTCATCGAAAAATAAAATCCAACGCTTACTATCTGCTAGATTAAATACTTTCGCGAGGTTTTTTTCGGTTTCACCAATGAATTTAGAAACAAGCATCGACAAATCGATTCGGTATACTTCATGTCCTGTTGTTTTTCCAATGAGTGCTGCCGTCAATGTTTTTCCAGTTCCTGGTGGACCATAAAACAATGATTTATAACCAGGCTTCAAGCGTTTTCCCAGTGTAGCACTGTTTAAAACTGTTTCACCGTGTTCGATCCAATCACTAATTTCTTGTAAACTCTCACGTGTTGCATCACGCAAAACGATGTCTTCCCAATCAAGGCGCGTTTGGATGAGTTTAGCTGGGAAATTTTCACCGAATTCGGGTTTTGCCTGTCTCCCTGTTATAAAATAATTGAGGTATTCTTTATCAATGCTTAACCGTTTAGCTACTATTGATTCATTTCGATCTGTGGTTTCAAATCGCAGAATGTTTTCTTGCACCAAGAAACAATTCGTTTCAAATTCAGCATAATAATTCAGTCGATTGGTTAAATCATCGCCAGCCAAAATAAATAAGAGCGTTTCAAGCGTTGGAATAAATGCATGGCTGTCTGGTATTCCCCCAAATTGACTAAAACGCTTATCAGAAGCTGGATTTTTAATTAACAACAGATCCAATAATTCAGGTTTTAAATGTGTTGAAATGCTCAGTATTAAGGCAATACGCTCTGCAATTGAGAGATTGTTTTCTTTCAAAAAATCGGCGTACTTACCAGTAGAATTTGAATAATTCGGAATGGCTTCTGGATCAGGAAAGACAGCTACTCGTTCATTGGCGAAATAACTGTGCAAACGGATCTTAATCAATGATGCTAACCATTCCAATTCTTGTTCCAAACAATTCGCATTTTCAATCTGAGATCGTTCCATTTTATGCATTTACATTCTGTTATTAAGCATCCATCTGTTGTTTACCATTCCACAATCAAATGGTGTTCCATCCAAGGTAATTTTACAATGCTAATCGACCAAGGCATTTTATCCAAAAGGATATCGTATGTTTCTCTTTTAACTTGGAGCAACCAATTTCCATCACGTGCGGACAATGCTCCTTCTCGCTGTAAATAAGCACGTTGAAACCCATCTGCAGTAAGGTTTTTCCAAGCAGGCATGTAATTCGTAACGGCTTCTAGCAGCTCATCAATTGCAAATTCCTCGAATTCAGTAATGGGTTTAGCGACCGGTACAAATGCATCTGGTAACATTCCAACAAGCACTTTATTTAATGGAAGATGCGCCTCAAACAATGTTGCTCCTTTCCCTAAAACAAGGTGTTGTAACAACCAACTTGCTTTTTCAGCAGCTTGTGAATTGCAGAATGCTCCTTCGGACACGAGTTCTAATTTCTCGAAAAAAGGACGCAGAAATGGCCAAAGCAATACCAAACCTGCATTGCGCACATACAATTTATCGGATTGACTGAAGGCATCTATTTTTGGTGAGAAAGCGGCTGGTTTTGTGTTTTCAACCCGTTGCTTCATGGGATTAGTTTGGGTGCTTTCAGAAAGGAACTTCGCATCAAACTGCTCTAATAACTTGGCTAATCGTTCAACGGATGGAATGCTTTCTGAATTTTGATCAAGTGAATTGGGATTTTCATTCCCTGATTTTACGCGATTAATAGTTGATTCTTTTAAGCGCAATTGGTGTATGATTTCTTCAAGATTGGAAACCAGTTCTAGTTGTTCTTCAGATGAATGAATTGGTGTTTTTTCATTCAAGCGCAGTTGTTCTAACACTTCCTCAAGATTGGAAACCAGTTGAGTTTGTTCTTCGGTTGACTGGATTGGCGTTTCTTCATTCAAACGCAGTTGTTGTAAAATCGCTTCTAGATTAGAAACTAGTTCTGTTTGTTCTTCGGATGAATGAATTGGTGTTTTTTCATTCAACCGCAATTGGTGTAACACTTCTTCAAGATTGGAAACAAGTTTCGTTTGTTCTTCGGATGAATGAATTGGTGTT
>JAYSRF010000254.1:0-19639 GCA_043721195.1 Fluviicola sp.
GCTAAATGGGGAATTGGTGCATATATTGGAATGGCTACATTAGTTGTAGGATCAACTGCAGCAGTTGTTGTTTATCAAACAACGAATAACCCAATGAAGTCAACAACTCCAATTGCAGGAATTAATTCGAAACATCAGGCGGTCGATTCAGTGAAACAATCACTATTTGTTGATTCTCTTTTTACGTTGAATTCGATCTCAGAAATGGACAATTCCTTGCAATTGGATAACGAAACGATACTAAATGAAGGAGATCAAACAACTACAATCATTCAAGAAATAAATCCTCAATTTGAACAAGCTGTTAGACCTGAACAAGCTGATAGAAAGGTTAAGTCAAGGTTTATTGATGAACCAGTTCAATTTGAAAGCAACCTGCAACTAAACCAACCACAACGCCAATCAAAACTGCTTAAAAAGAACCAGTTGCAGTCGTTTGGAACCTTCGCTAATTTTGCTAAAACCCAATCGAATCCAAACCTAGCGACGGAAAATCCGAAAATAGATGAATTAACAGCATCCAATTCAGGTGTTACTAAGACAATTGATCCACAAGTAAGTAGTGACATTCAACCAATTGCTGGAATAAAAAGTGGATCTGAACAGAGAGTAGATTCACTGACAAATCAATCAGTAGTTGCTGAAACGTCCTTACCTGTATCAACAGAAATTGAAACAGTGAATGCTGATCTTTCTGCCGTTGGAACTGGGTTGGCTTATTATAATCCTTTTCTAGCAACAGAACCAATCGTTTCAACTTATTCTTGGCCAAGACAACACCTTTCTTTAAAAGCTGGACTTGGATATGTGCCGCTTAGAACAGAATTGTCGATTTATAAAGAAAATATAGAAGACACCTTACTGCTCTATTATAACTTTGTAGAAACGACGTATCAACGATCCTCGATTAAAAATGAAATTGGAGGTTCTTTTAACTACCAAAAAGCCATGCGGAATAACATCGTATTCGGTGGAGGATTCAATTTTACGCAAGGTGGTTGGAAAGCTTTTACAACGGTAAAAGATTATTTTTTGGTGGATGATGGTTTTGGAAATTTGACCGTTGTCGAAGAATTGAATGAAACAGGTGAGTGGGATGTAACCTATAAAAGTGTTGGCTTAAACCTATTTACAGGCTATGATTTTATTTTTAATGATCACTGGATGATTGGAACTTCGATTGGATTAAATGCCAATCAAGTATTCTCGAAAAATAATTTCAGGAATTATTCAACAGGTGAAATTGAATCATCTAAATTTTCTGGTTTTGCACTATCAGTATACGGAGCGTTTGACCTTATTTATCGCATGAATCATGTAGGAATAAGTGTGGGTGGAGCAATCAATGGTCGAGCAACAACTGCTAAGATCATCAATGCAACTGATTTTTACAATACGGCTTCCTTCTCTTTAAACGTAGGATTTCATTATTTTTTAGATCAAAAGAAATAGAAGGTTCAAGGTGTCTTCATTAAATCTAAGTATTTCTGAGTGTTCTTAAGATCGCCCAAACGTTCATAGCTCATTGCCAAAAATTGCATAGCTTGTTTATTGGTTGGATTGATCAATAGAACTTCTTCAAATGTGCTACAAGCTTGTTTGAATTGTTGAGAAGCACCATAGGCATTCCCTAGATTCATTAATAATTCCTCGTTTTTCGGGAATCGTATTAACCCTTTTTTAAACACTGCAATTGCTTCAGTATACTTTTTTAGATTAAACCATGCAACGCCAAGGAAATTGTAATTCGAAGCAGTTGCGGTTGGTGAAGTAATCACTTTTTGATAATAGACAATCGCACTATCAAAATCAGCGTTCTTGAAGTAAGCATCTGCTAGATTCATCAATATGCTAGAGTCACGATCATCCAATTGAATAGCTTTTTTGGTATGGAAAATAGATTTAGGGTATTCTTTCAAACGGTAATAACAAACGCCCAAATTTACATGAGAACCTCTATCTATAGAATCAATTTCCAATGCACGCTCAAATAAAGTAATCACTTCTGGCAGTAACGTTGTTTGTTGATCAGTGTTTTCTGGTAATTGAGCCATTAACAAAGCGCCGTAGTTAAAATGAACACGCGAACTATTGGGGGCATTTAGGACATCAGCAGCAAAAAGTGTTTCGTTTGATTCCCATACACGATTGCGCTTCATACTCATTATTGAAAAGAAAAAAGCAATCAGGACAATGCTATAAAAAGCGGAATGTTTATAGGTTTCAATTGTCGTTTGCTGAAAGAGGTAATACATTCCAAAAACTACCACGATGCAAATTCCTAAAACAGGTGCATACAACAAACGATCGCCCATCGTTGCTCCAATGAGGGTAAAAATATTGCTAACAAGGGCAATGCTGATGAGGAAATAAAGCAACCCAAAACTGATTGCTGGTTTCGTTTTCCAGTTTTTGTAGATTAAATAAGCTATTCCAATCAAAATGACGAGTGTAACTAACACAACGGGAGATCCAAATGTTTCGCAAGGAATTTGGTTGTAGGAATAATCGTAACTCATCGTTAACGGAACAAAGGCACTAAATAAGTATTTTCCTAATAGGGCAATTCCTGTTGCAACTTGTGATCCTGCATCGGGGCATCCTACCACCGAATTATCCAAATAGGAATACGTGATTCGCTCAAATGAAGAAGACTGTATCACATATTGGTGCAATGCCAACCATGCAATTGTGACAAGAACGAGGGGTAGAAATAAGCGTGCTGTCTTTAGAAAGCTGAGTTTCTGAAATAACAAGACGTAAATACCCATGATTGGTAAAAAGAGAACGCCAGCTTCTTTCGATAATAAACTAAGTAAAAACAAGCTGCTGGCAATGATTTGGTGTTTTAAGGTGTGTAAACCGTTTTTAATGAGGTAGCGAAACGTAAGTACAAAAAACAAAAAGCACAGAATTTCGTCCCTGCTTTTAATATTCGCAACGACCTCTGTATGAATTGGATGAACAGCAAACAGTAATGAAATACAAAATGGAATCCAAATCGAAAAATCAGGGAAAAGTGAACGCAATAAACGGTAGAGTGCACCAATAGTGATACAATAAAGAAGAACGTTTATTAAGTGATGTAAAAATGGATTATTGGGCGATATTCCCCATTCAATGGCAAAAGAAACCATGGAAAGAGGTCGGTAAAGTCCAGCATTTGAATTCCAATATCCTTCCCAATAAAACGTAGTTAGGAGCTTCGGAATTCCCGTAAATCCTTGTTGAACGAATTTGTTTTGCTCAATAACAGCAAGATCATCTAAAACGAAGCCATGAGTCAATGTATTGGCAAATACCGTAAATGCAAGAATCATTAAAATCCAAAACATGCGCTTATCAATACTTGCAAGTGAAAGTTGAATTTGAGGTTTATTGACTGTTACTTGCTGTTCTTTTTTTGTTGAAGGCTTCGTTTTTTTTCCTGACATGAGCTTTTTTTGATGAATCAAATCTAATGAAATTCGTACCTTTGTCGCATCTTTTTACATTTAAACTACATAGCATGCAACTGTGGAATACATTTAGTAAAGAGGAATTGGAACAACAACTTCGAGCTGAAGGTCATGAATTTGTGACTATTTCGTTCTACCATTATGTTCAAATTCCCAATCCTCAAATCTTCAGAGATTATTTGTACCAATTATTGAACAACCTTCATGTCGTTGGTCGGATTTATGTCGCAAAAGAAGGTATCAATGCACAGATTTCTGTTCCTACAGATAATTATGTGAATTTTCAAAACGATTTATATTCCATCGATTTTCTGAACGGAATACGCTTGAATAAGGCTGTGAATGAATTGGAAGACGTGTTTCCATTCATTAAATTGAAGGTGAAAGTGCGCGAAAAAATCCTTGCAGATGGATTGACCGACCAAACGTTTGATGTAACAAACAAAGGGATTCACTTAAATGCAGCAGAATTTAATCAATTGACCAATGATCCGAATACCATTTTGGTTGATTTCCGCAATCATTATGAGCATGAAGTAGGGCATTTTAAAGGCGCAATTCTTCCTGATGTAGATACCTTTCGCGAATCCTTACCGATCATTGAAGATGAATATTTAAAAGGGAATGAGGAGAAAAACATTGTGATGTATTGCACAGGTGGTATTCGTTGTGAAAAAGCATCTGCTTGGTACAAACACCGTGGATTTAAAAATGTACATCAATTAGAAGGTGGAATCATTAAATATGCCAATGATTGCCGCGAACAAGGTTTAGAAAATAAATTTATTGGAAAAAACTTTGTGTTTGATGAGCGTCGAGGTGAACGCATCACGG
Organism: Fluviicola sp.; assembly: GCA_043721195.1. GTDB lineage: Bacteria > Bacteroidota > Bacteroidia > Flavobacteriales_D > Crocinitomicaceae > Fluviicola. The sequence continues at coordinate 4,293 of JAYSRF010000254.1, forward strand.
AAGAGATTATTTCTAAATGCCACCAATGTGGTTCGCCAGCTGATACCCATACCAATTGTATCAATGAAGCCTGTCATTTGCTGTTTATTCAATGCGATTCGTGTAAAGAAAAAATGGAAAATTGTTGCTCTACAGCTTGTGTTGATTTGATCCATTTACCGCTAGAAGAGCAAATTGCTTTGAGAAAAGGAGTGGACAATAGTAATAAAATATTCAAAAAAGGTCGCGGAAGTCAATTAGCGTTCAAAGAAAATCGCGAAAAACAAGTATCTTTCGACCACTAATTTAAAGCAAACAACGTGATTCTTGGAATTGATTGGAATGTTTCATCGCAGTTAATTGACGGTTATTCTACTCCAAATTTGTATGGTCTCTTATTCGTTTCAGGACTGATAATTGGCTATTTCGTTATCAAACGAATGTTCAAATACGAGCATGTACCTGAAATGTTACTTGATAAGTTGCTCATTTATGTTGTTTCTGCAACAATCATTGGAGCACGTTTGGGACATGTATTGTTCTACGGACCTTGGTGGGATGGAATCAATGCCGATGGCAATTTCGAGCAAGGTTATTTCGATCATCCGCTTTCGATTTTGAAGGTTTGGGAAGGTGGTTTGGCAAGTCACGGTGCAGCGATTGTTATTCTTGTGACACTTTATTATTTTTCCAAGAAGATTTCGAAGCGTCCTATGTTCTGGATCTTGGATCGCATTGTTGCACCTGTTGCTATTGCAGGCTGCTGTATTCGTTTGGGAAATTTAGTCAACCATGAAATTGTGGGTACACCAACTGATTTACCTTGGGGCTTTCTTTTTATGCAATCAGAAGAATATGGAGATGTGTACCGCCATCCTTCTCAGTTATACGAAGCAATTACGTATTTTATTTCATTCATTATTTTATTATACATGTATTGGAAAACCAAGGCGAAAGAATTGCCAGGTCGAATTTTCGGTGCATTTATGGTATTGATTTGGGCAGCACGGTTTTTCATTGAATTCATCAAAGAAGGACAAAATGATAATGATGCCGTTTGGGCATTAAAAACGGGACAATGGTTAAGCATACCATTTGTTTTAATCGGAATCTACCTATTGATTCGAAAAATTCCCCAAAAAGAATTGGATCAAATGAAAAACAGTGAATTCAAAAAAATTGAATGATCAATGGATCATTGATGATATTGTTGTAGGCGCGTGATTTATCACGCGCCTGTTTTTTTTAAATAATTTATTGATTTTCACGGATGAATTATTTATTATGCGCCTATTGTTTTAATGAATTATTGATTTTCATTGATGGAGGGATTTATCAAACACCCATTTTTTAAATGAATTATTAATTTTCATTGTTGGGGTGATTTATCACGCACCTATTTTTTTTAAATAATTTATTGAATATTGTTATTGTTGATGCGTGCAATATGTAGGTTCGCGATGCGTAAATTCTGTAGCTCGCGATGCATAAATTCTGTAGGCTCGCGATGCATCGCGATGCCTACGTAGAATTATTGATTCATACATCAATCCTGTTGTTAAAAATGAATTGTGTAGGCATGGCGAAACATATAATGTGCAGCTCGCGATGCATAAAACACGTTGGTTCGCGATGCCCAAAACACGTAGGCTCGCGATGCATCGCGAGCCTACAGTTGTCAAAAATGAATATACATTCTGTAGGCATCACGTGCCTACAGAACAATTATTTAAAAACGTAACGCAATGGTTCTTTCCAACCTTCTAAATTCAATACGATTTCGCTACCTGCCTCTTGTTGATAAGCAAGATTTTTGATGTCGAATTCTAGTTTTTTCATGATCATCGCTTTGCAAAGGTCTTGTTCACCTGTGCGAACCAATTGAATACTGCGCAATGGTGGCAATGATTTGGAGATTGATTCGCTACCAACTAAGCTAAATGTATGTTCTTTACAACCGCCAGAATAAGAAATATTCAAAATCAACTTATTACCATCAATTACGGCATCTGTAATTTTAAACGTATTGGTCGATGATTCAGCTTTACCCAAAGTAGCGATTAATTTTTTTTCTGTTTTCATCTCAATTGTTTGTCCGGTTCCATCACCAGCAATTTTTTTTGTGCCACAACTTAGTAGTGCAAGGAAAGCCAAGGAAAAAAGGATTGTTTTCATTATTCATAGTTTTGGTTCGTCACAAATATAACGATCTTGTTTGATCTGGATATGGCAAGATTTGTACCAACCTTTTCTGCAACCAAGTTTTTGACGTAACTTTGCAGCCTGAATGGGTAACACCGTTTACCAATCAAAAAGAAATCCGCAGATGAAAACCAAAACACTTCGTAAAAATAAAGTCAATGTTGTAACCTTAGGTTGCGCGAAAAACACCTTCGATTCTGAAGTCTTGATGGCCCAATTAAAAGCCAATAAATTTGATGTTGAACACGAATCTCAACAAGATGATGCGTCTATTGTTATCATTAATACGTGCGGATTTATTGACAATGCCAAACAAGAATCCATTGACACTATTTTGCGTTATGCAGATGCGAAAAAGGAAGGGTTAGTTGATAAAGTCTACGTTACAGGATGTCTTTCAGAACGCTACAAAGACGATTTGGAATTGGAAATACCGGAAGTAGATGCGTTTTTCGGAACACGTGATTTGCCTCGTTTATTGAAAACACTGAAAGCAGATTATAAACACGAATTGGTGGGCGAACGTTTATTGACTACACCAGCTCATTATGCTTATTTCAAAATTGCAGAAGGATGTGATAGACCTTGCTCATTCTGCGCTATTCCGTTGATGCGTGGAAAACACGTTTCTACTCCAATGGAAGATTTGTTGACTTCGGCTAAAAAATTGGCAGCAGGTGGAGTGAAAGAATTACTATTGATTGCTCAAGATTTGACCTATTACGGATTGGATATTTACAAAAAACGCAATTTGGCTGAATTAGTTGATCGTTTGTCAGATGTAGAAGGAATTGATTGGATTCGTTTGCATTATGCATTCCCATCTGGATTCCCAATGGATGTGTTGGATGTAATGAAAAATCGTTCAAATGTTTGCAATTACCTCGATATGCCATTGCAACACGGTTCAACTAAAATCTTGCAATCCATGCGAAGAGGAATTACCCGCGAGAAAACAGAAAACTTGGTCGAAGAAATTCGTCAACGAGTTCCGGGAATTGCGATGCGAACAACTCTAATTGCGGGTTATCCAGGAGAAACACAAGCTGATTTCGAAGAAATGTACGATTTTGTGGAACGTACACGCTTTGATCGTTTGGGAATTTTCACTTATTCGCACGAAGAAAATACACATGCACATACACTGATTGATGATGTAGAAGCTGATCTAAAACGTCAACGTGCGGATGATATCATGGAATTGCAATCGGGGATCAGTTACGATCTCAACCAAGCGAAGGTTGGGAATACCTACAAAGTGTTGTTTGACCGTGCAGAAGGCGACTATTTTATTGGTCGTTCTGAATTTGATTCCCCAGAAGTTGACAATGAAGTATTGGTGAAAAAGGCAGAAGGTTTTGTGCGAATCGGTGATTTTGCCAATGTAAACATTACTTCTGCGGATCATTATGATTTATATGGTAAGTTGATCTAATTGAACTTGAATCGTAGAAACGACCTATATTTTTAATAATCCATTTTAAATTTTACATTTAGCCATGGATATTCAAAATCGCCTGCTAGAACAACTGAAAGCTAAATTGCCACATGACACGTCATTGGGGCGTTTGCTGATGGATGATTTGGAGCTTTCACGTGACTCTGCTTACCGACGAGCGAGAGGTGAAACCGCTTTAAAACCAGAAGAAATTCAATTACTCTGTTCCAAATATGATTTATCAATGGATAAAATCATTGGTGTAACTGGACAGAGCGTGACTTTTCAATACAATCCCATCCAACGATCTGAATTCTCCTTTGAAAATTACCTCAATGGAATCATGGACGGCTACAAACGCATGGCAGCCCAGCGATCGCAAGAATTATATATGTCCTATTTGGATTTAATGGTGTTCCAATTGCTCAATTCACCACCGCTGATTCGGTTCAAGTTGATGTATTTTGCCAAATGTTACCTTAAAATACCGAAACTCGACAACGAAAAATACCACAAAGATTGGAAAGGAGGCATCTCGGATGAGCACCTCAATCACATGATGCAATTTTACATTCGCATCAAAAGCACCGAAGTAATTGGCTACGATGCAGGAAAAGGATTGATTCGTGAAATCGTTTCATTCTATGAATTGGGACATTTTGCATCACGTGAAGATGCCTTGTTTCTCATGGATGAAGTGCTCAAAGTAACCCGCCACATTCAAGCTCAAGCTGAAATTGGTCGTAAATTCATCATTGGACAACCCGTAATTACCGATGCTGACAATTTTAAACTCTACTTACATCAAACCTACATTCAAGACAACACGGTGATTGCTGAGACAAATGCCTACCGCATGCTCTACATCACGCACAACATGATGAATTACCTCTACACCATCGATCAGGATTATGTCAATAAATCGTTTGCCATTTTCCAGTCCATGCTCAAAAGTTGTATTTGCATCAGTGATGATAATCCAAGACACCGCAACAGCTATTTTGATAGCCTAGCGCAATTTATTGATCGAGCGAAGGTGCGGATTGATGGTACGGATTTGTATTGATGGGTGAAGTTGGATGAGGTTTTAACATTGTTGATTCAATTGAAACGAACCAACATCAACCAATTATTCTATTTTTACTTTTCATTCAATTCGCATTCATCCGAACAAAAGAAATGTCGACCATGAAAATGACACAACACTTATTAATCGTTTGTTACCTGTTAATGGGGTTTCAGTTTATCGCACAAGGACAATCACGCCCTAGCAAAGAAAACCATTGGGGCGTGCGATTGGATCTTTTGAGCGGTGCCGCTTATTCGGATCTAAAACCAATGATAGGTGCAACCTTTTTAACAGGAAAACACCAGTTTTACGCTGGATTAATGACGAATCTGCTTGATAGCAGAGGTGATAAACCTAAATCGCCATTATTAGGCTCTTACCTTTCCTATCAGTTTTTTCCATTCAAAACGCGCAATTGTTTCAATGCCTACACTTTTTTCTCCAATGATATAGGGAAGTATGCCTATAGCACGAACATCACATTTATTACACCTGATGATGGCACTTTTGTAAAAGGAATCTTGAATGAAGGATATTTTGTAGTGACAAATACATTGGGAATTGGTTTCGAAACCCGTTTCAAAGAACATGTTTACGCACATTTTTCAGTAGGAGGGAGTGGTTATTATCAGCGCTTTACGAATGAAGTTGTTTTTACAGAAACCACCACTAAAATTGCTCCTGAAGTAAGTATTGAAAGCACATTCAAATTTGGATTGGAACTGAAAGTAGGGTTGGGGTATCGTTTTTGAAATCTAAGACACTACAACCTCTAATAGTTGAATTTTACTCAAAAATGAATTATGCTAACAACCATACAACTTGCTCAACAAACAACTCTTATTAATTTATCTGTTCTTTTTGAGCGAATGTCCTTTTACATGATGCGTTCTGTATTGTTGGGCTTTTTTATTGGTACTTCATTCGCAATGAAAGAAGAAGAAGCGTTAGAAGTTTATAGTTTATTTCTTATGTCTTTTATTTTTTCAAGGGTATTGGGAGGGCTTCTGTCTGATTTTGTATTAGGTTCTAAACGAAGCGCTCTTCTGGGTTGTGCTATTACTACATTGGGTTATATCAGTTTGAGTATTTCTACAAAGCCCTTCATATTAATCGGTTTTACATGCGTGGTTATTGGAAATGCATTGTATTCTCCCTCAATTTACGCCCATTTAGGAAAAACATTCTATTCACGACCCAAAAAATTAGACGGAGCATTTATGTTAATGTATTTGAGTATCATTATTGGAGCATTTATTGCACCATTTATAGCTCTGTATTTTGAAACAAAATTTGACCTTAAATGGGTGTTTTTTGCGTGTGCGTTTTTAATGGCTCTTGCTACTTTATGTTGCGCTTTTCTAAAGCAAGAAGAAAAAACACTGTTTATAAAAGCTAAAAAAAACAATAATACACTTGTAATATTGGTGTATCTAGGAGTTGTATTGACAGGATTTTTTTATTGGATTTTTTATTCCTTTAATTCAGTCTCAATTGAGGTGATTTTTGAAAGGTTCCCCCAATCATTTTATGAAAAAGTACAACTTAGATTAATTGCTCCACCTTTAGTTACAACTTCTCTTTCGATTATTCTTTCTGTCGTATGGTTTTTCTGGCATGTAAAAACCATTGTTAAAATGATGGTTGGAATAGTCAGTATCACCTTAGGTTGTTGGCTTCTTTTTTCTTTTTCTACTGATTCGAAGGAAGTGTTTTCCCCAGTTTATATAGTAAGTATATTCTTGATTGGATTGAGCGAGAATTTAATGCCAGCATTGATTAATTCGGTAATTGTTCAGTATTTATCACCAAAATATTTTGCAACACTGATGGCTGTGTCTTCCTTTGTTGTTGGATTTGTTAGCAACGAAGTAGCGCAATTAGTGACTTCTGTATTCGATTTTGGACTTTTTGGTAGTCTAGTTGCTGGAATTGGATTTGCTGTAATGAGCCTTACCTTGATTGTTATTCTTTTACTAACATTTAAACGAGAAGTAGATAATCAACAACCGAATCAATTTTAATCTTTCCATTTAACCTCATTCCCCCAACCGCACGCGAAAACCTGCCGAAGAACTGAACACCATTTTACGCACATTTACTGGCGGACGGCTGTCATAAAACAAATTGTATTCTAACCGAATGTCTAGTCGTTTGAGTACATGGAATCCCATCGTGTATTGTCCAGCGATGCGAAAATCCTTGAAATTACTCCACAAAGGTTGAACGTAAGTTGCCGCGGTGAACGACCATCCGCTTTTTGTGTCAATAAACCAAGAAAGGTAATTGCTCCAGCGCATTCCTTGATTGATCACGTGATCGGATTGCAATTCCTCGTATTCGTAAAAGGTAGATGTACCAACGAAAAAACGCACATGGTTCGTGTCAATGAATTTCCAGCGAATACCCGTACCTGCTAACGCCCGCACTTTTTGATTCAATAATTGATTGTACTGGATTTGCAAATAAGATTCCCATTTCCAAGGGCTGTTAAATAAACGATAGGCATAACGCAAGTGAGACATTCCTGTATTGGCATACGTTTTTCCTTTTGCACCTGCGTAAACCAAATCAGAAAGCAATAGCCAATAATGTTTGCGGGTTTTGTACTGTACTTTCGGTCGGAAATTGGCTGAGTAAAACAATTCATTGTTCTGTGCAGCGGCAAAGCCAGCATCGAGACTTCCGCTCCAACCCGCGGTATCGTCGTAAATGCGTTTGTTTTCAATATTTACAACTTGTGCGTTGGAATGATTACCTAAAATGAGCAATAGAACAAGAAGAATAAATGTTCTCATAAGGATTTATTTGGGTGCAATTCGGTATAAAAAATAGGCAATGATTCCAAAAAGAAAGTTCGGGATCCAAACAGCAAATGCGGCTGGAAAACCGACCTTAATGGCAGCAACAGTGGTTACTTTCATCGCGAAAATGTAAATAAATACAAACAGTAAGCCAATGGCAATATTGATTCCAATTCCACCTCGTTTTTTTCGACTGGAAACAGAAACGCCAATGAGTGTCAAAACGTAAGTTGCAAATGGATAACTGGTTCGCTGGTACAATTCAATTTCAAATGATGGAACCAATGCATTTCCTTTTTTTCGTTCTTTGTCAATGAATTCGGTGAGTTCCGTATACGTCATCGCTTCGGCAATATTATCCCGTTGCGCCAATTCCTCGATCTTAAATTGAAACACCGTATCTTTTCCATGTGACTCTATGATCGTGTCATTGATGAAGCGCAATTCTTTTTCGCCCAACTCGTTGGTCACTTCAACTGGAGGTGTCACAATGCGTTCAAAATAGTCAACCAACTTCCATTTTGTTGTACCAGGAACACCAATTGCGGAGCGTACTTTCAAAAAACGGACGAGTTCTCCATCTTCATTGAATTTCTGGATTTCTAGCTCATTGACCAATTTTGCATCTGCAACGTAATTGGTAAAGTGCACAAATTCGTTGTTCGGAAATTCAGCTTGGTAATTTTCAATAAACAAGTTGTCACGGTAGTATTTTTCCTCAAATTCGAGGCGCACACGATTGGAACGTGGAATCACAAAATGATTGAGCACAAAAGACATCATCATCAAAACCGTTGCAGCAATCATGTAAGGTCGAAGCATGCGAGTGAAGGGTCTTCCGCTATTGAGTATGGGAATGATTTCCGTTTCTTGCGCCATTTTAGCGGTAAACCAAATCACGGATATAAAAACGATGAGTGAAGAAAAGGTATTTCCGTAGAACACCAAGAAATTCAAATAATAATCAGTGATAATTGCTGAAACAGGAGCTTTGTTTTCAATGAAATCAGATAATCGTTCAGCTAAATCAAATACCATCGCCAACAACATAATCACACCCAACATAAAGAAGAAGGTTGTGAGAAACTTGCGAATGATATACCGATCGAGAATTTTGAGCATTCCTTTGAGCTGTTTTAATTAGATTCTACGTCCCAATTTTTGAACTTGTACGTCTTTCCATGAGCGGAATGTTCCATCCAAAATACGACGACGCGCTTCTTTTACCAATGCCAAATAAAAGGCTAAATTATGAATGGTAGCTATTTGGATCGCTAAATTCTCTTTTGCTTTTACCAAATGGTGCAAATATGCTTTGGTGTAAACTTGATCTACATAAGCCGTTCCACCAGGATCCACGGGTGAGAAATCCATTTCCCATTTTTTATTTTTGATATTGATCGTTCCTTCGGAAGTAAACAACATTCCGTGTCGTGCGTTACGAGAAGGCATTACGCAATCAAACATATCCACACCTAATGCGATTGCCTCCAATAAATTTACAGGAGTTCCCACACCCATTAAATAACGGGGTTTATCGGTCGGTAAAATGGAACATACTAAATCAGTCATGCTGTATAAATCCTCGTCTGGTTCACCAACAGACAATCCACCAATTGCATTTCCAATTGCGCCTTGTTCAGCGATGAATTCCGCAGATTCTTTTCGTAAATCAGGATACACACTTCCTTGAATAATTGGGAAAAGAGCTTGGTTGTGTCCGTATTTTGGTTCCGTTTGATCCATTTGCGTAATACAGCGTTTCAGCCAGCGATGTGTCATGTGCATCGACCGTTTTGCATAATCGTAATCGCAAGGATAAGGTGTACATTCATCAAATGCCATGATGATATCCGCACCAATTGTTCGTTGAATATCAATGGCGTATTCTGGACTGAAAAAATGATAACTTCCATTGATATGCGATTGAAAACGCACACCTTCTTCAGTTATTTTACGCGAACCAGCCAATGAATAAACTTGGTATCCACCACTATCTGTCAAAATAGGACGTTCCCAACCCATGAATTGATGTAATCCACCTGCGGCTTCCAATACTTCGGTTCCAGGACGCATGTATAAGTGATAGGTATTCCCTAAAATAATTTGGGCATTCACATCTTCGCGCAATTCCTGTTGATGAACGCCTTTAACCGTACCTTGTGTGCCAACTGGCATAAATATCGGAGTTTCAATCATTCCGTGATCAGTTTGGAGTAATCCAGCCCGCGCTTTTGATTGAGAATCTGTGTGCTTCAGTTCGAAGTGCATAAATCTGTTGAAAAATAAACGACACAAAGATAAGTGGATTTCAGAAAGCACCCCATCTTTGTACACTTAGAAGTACAATTCATGAAAATCATACCGGAATTACAAGATACATTTGCTTTTTATACCTTTTGGATTTTTGCCGGATGTGTTTTCCTACAACTACTTTATGTCATCTTGTTTTTTGGGCGCTTAGCTTACCGAAAAGCGAAAGCTCCATCTACGCATTTACCACCCGTTTCTGTTGTTATTGCCGCACGAAATGAGTCGGATAATTTGTTTGAAAACCTACCCAAAATCCTCAATCAGAATTACCCAAACTTCGAAGTAGTGGTAGTCAATCACCAATCCATTGATGATTCTCGGCATTTGTTAGCGGCTTTGCAACGCGAATACAAGCATTTGATCGTGATGGAAGTGGAAAAAAGCAGACACTTAAGAGCCAGTAAAAAATTGCCATTAACATTGGGGATTAAAAAGGCGAAAAACGAACATTTAATCCTCACAGATGCTGATTGTAGCCCCGCAAGTGACAATTGGTTGCGCAGAATGGTGGAACAATTTTCCGATCAAAAGCAAATCGTATTAGGGTATGGTCCTTATAAAACAGAACCTGGTTTTCTGAATAAAATTATACGTTTTGATAGCACCATGATTGCTGTTCATTACTTCAGCATGGCATTGATGCGCTTACCTTACATGGGAGTAGGTCGAAATTTGGCTTATACAAAAACGGTATTTGATTCTACGCACGGTTTCAAATCGCATTATGCCGTTTCTTCAGGAGATGACGATTTATTTATCCAAGAAGCAGCCCGCAAACGCAACTATACCATTCAGCTAGAAAGCGATAGTTTTATGTTCAGCGATGCTAAAAGCACGTGGGAAACGTTTGTTTTGCAGAAGGTTCGACATTACACCACGGCACCTCATTACAAGGTTTTCAAAAAGTGGTTGTTAGGAATCTATCCTGCTACAACGTTATTGCTAACTGTTTCCTTTGTTATTTTGTTGCTTCAACCGGAGTGGCGCATACATGCAGGAATTGGTTTTGGACTGATTCTAGTCATGAAATGGTGGTTATTGGGTAAATGTTTCAGTCGATTAAAATCGAATAAATTCATTGCTTTATTGCCGTTTTTAGATCTTGTATATGCACTAGTTACTCCGTTTTTTTATTATTCAACGCTACAAAAAAAGGGAACTTCATGGAAGTAGGTGAGCATTTATCCGATAAAGCAAAAATTGATTTGGTATTGGTAGATGCTGCCCGTAAAGGAGATCAGGCAGCGTTTGCAACGTTGATGGAGCGCTATCGGGAATCTATTTACTTTATGATGATGAAAATGGTGCACAATTCAGACGATGCGGATGATTTGACCATTGAAGCCTTTGGAAAAGCATTTAGCCGTTTGGATCAATATTCGCCCAGTTTTGCTTTTAGTACATGGTTGTTTAAAATAGCTTCCAATAATTCCATTGATTTTATTCGCAAAAAACGCATTAAACTCACTTCAATGGACACCGGTTATACCAATGAAGATGGTGAAAGTATCCGCATTGATGCCAAATCACAGACCCGCGATCCAGAAGAAACCATCATTCACAATCAAAAAGTGAAACACATGCGCAATTTAGTGAGTAAGCTAAAACCGCGTTACCGTGAATTGATTGAGAAACGTTACTTCGAAGAGTTGACCTACGAAGAAATCGCTGATGAGTTAAACTTGCCGCTCGGCACCGTAAAAGCACAATTGTTTCGTGCACGGGATTTCTTAGCCCAAATGATGGAGCAGACAAAGGATTCTATCTAAGGATTGTTTCCATCAAATCATTGAATGGTTTGCGAATGATAGATCTTCTTGATTATCATATATCTGGACAATACATTAATCAGGCAGGTTGTCTTCCTCTGGTTATTTGTGAAAATAAATCACATCTGTTCATCCATAGATCAATTATTTAACACCCTAAACCGATATAGGTTAATTGATTGCATTTATCTAATTATTAATGAATAACTTAAAACTACCAATACAGTTCAATGAATTGTATCATTACACAACTTATGAACGATTAGATTTTTAGGGAAGCTCGAATACACTTTTGTTTGAGCTTCCCTTTTTTAATTGAAAGAGATCTTTCCCAACATCAACTTTTTATATTAAAATAGAGCGGCTTTATTCGCGAAACAAGAAGTGTTTTTCCATATAAATTATACCTACCTTTTATTCGATAAAAGCACAATTATCTTGTGCACGATAGTTCTTTCCTTAAATGTTAGGATAATTATAGGACGTCTTTAACACTATTTTTTCGTGATTAGGGTCTGCTGAAAAACGAAGAATGATTGAATTACTATAAATTGAGCAATAAAATCTTGATTAAGGTATATGGTTTTTGGCTAGAATTATAAAAAATCCGTGCACTTTGACTTTAGAGGAAGGTTGTTTTTGCTAATCAGAAATAAAACTTCTATTGTGTTGTAGTCAATTTGAAGTATTCCTAAGTATCTTCATTGTCTGCGCTTCATATCTACCTCATTTCTGACTTTTCAGTTGCCCTAATTCGTTTATTTAAACAAGTTCATAATGAAGTTGGTTCGAATCGACAATTATTCCAATAGGTTAATTTCATTGAATCAATGATTAATCAGTAATATTTGTCGACGAGAATCTGATTTTTACCCATGATTAAAGAATAATGATGTGATTATTCATCTTAATCTAGATCTTACACTTAACTAAATCGATTTAGGTTAATTTAATTGCAATATAAAACAAAACATTATTACTTTAATACTACCAATGTAGTTCTAAAAACTACACTTTAAAACACACTCTATGAGAACGTCTATCATTCAGGCGTTTCTGGTTATTCTTATGACTAGTAACGTCTTTGCCCAATCTCAATTAGTAATTAACGATAATGCTTTCATTGTTTTGGCCAACAATGTAAAATTGGTGATTGAAAATCCAAATCCAAATGCGATTACTACTGCTGGTACTGGTGGTAATATAATTACCGAAAGCGAATTAAATCAGGTTGTCTGGAAAATTGGCACCACTACTGGTACGTATGTTATGCCATTTACTTCGAATTCAACATTTACAAAAATCCCATTTACGGCCGCCATTACAACTGCTGGAACTGGTTCAGGAGAACTGCGTTTTTCCACTTATTCAGGTGCAAACTGGGATAATGATACGTATAGACCATCAGACGTTACCCAGATGTACGACTTTAATTCGGGGACGGTTAATAACTCTGATCATGTGATTGACCGATTTTGGATCATCGACCCACTGGGATATACAACTGTTCCTGAAGCAACCTTTACCTTTACTTACCGTGATGTGGAACATACTCAGGTAGGGAATGCAATTGTTGAAACGGATCTTGCAGCTCAACGATTTAATAGTTTAACCAGTCGTTGGGGAGATTATTTACCACAAGGAACAACAAACACGGCTACGAACACCACTTCTGGAGTTCCCGTAACATCCGCAAACTTTTTTCGATCGTGGACATTGAGTGAACTAACGAATCCATTAGCCATTGATCTAGTTTATTTCGTGGCCTCCTGTAAAGATCAAACGGTTTTGTTCAATTGGGAAACATCCTATCAATTCAATACAGATCATTTTGAGATTGAGCACTATTCAACCACTAGTTTCGATGTAATCGGAACGATTCCTTCTATAAATGGACCTGGAGCTCATTCATACACTTACGAAACAGCAGCTTACCGGACGGGAGTATTTCGTTTGGTGGAAATAGATGGAGACGGTAATCGAATCCCACAAGTACCTTTGAGTATTAATTGCACAAATGAAGTTGAATCAATCGTAGCTTACAATCATGAAAATAATTCTATTTACCTTCAATTTGAAGGTGAAGAAGAAGGGATAGAATTACTTCAATTGTTTGATGCTACTGGTCGATTAGTATACAGTTTTGATCTCCTTATTCAAAACGGAATTAACGCCACAACACTTCCAAATATCTACTTAACCTCTGGTTTTTACCATTTAAGTATGAAGAATGGGATGCACCTTCTATCAAAAAGTATTCTTAATAGTTATTTAATAAGTTCAACCGTTTTTAAAAAAAAATCAATGATATGAAAAAACTGCTACTACTTATATGCGTTTGGCTTGTTCATGGAACAATTGCACAAACCATTGCGATAAATTCAACAGGTGCTTTGCCTGCCACTTCAGCTGCATTGGATGCAGATATGTCAGATAAAGGCATATTGATTCCTCGCGTAGCGTTAACGACTACTTCAGCATTTGCACCAGTAACTGGAACTGCTACAGTTTCGCTTGTTATTTATAATACGGCTACTGCAGGAACTGCACCTACGAATGTCACTCCTGGATACTACTTTTGGAATGGTGCTAGTTGGTCTCGTTTACTGAATCCAGCTCAATCGTGGGGAACTACTGGGAATACAGGCACAGTTACTACTTCTAACTTCATTGGTCCCACAAGTGCAGTTGATTTCGTTGTACGAACAAATAATACGGAAAACATGCGTGTTCAATTAGGTGGAAATGTTGGTGTAGGTGAAATAAATCCAGCAACTAAATTGGATGTTTACGCAGGGGCAACAACGGTGAACACCATTGTAAATGCAACAGGGAGTATCAATGATTTTTTGCAATTTAATATACAAAATACACGGGTAGCGTCACGTGCTCAAAGTGGTTATTCAGCTACTGCAGATAATGGAACAGCTACAACTGGTTTTGCTTGGATGGGAATTAATAATTCTACATTCAGTTTTCCAACAACCTATAACATTGGTGTTGCCAATGATGTTAGTTTAGTTGCAAGCGGACAGGATATGTATATTGCCAATGCGCATAATACCAAATCTATTATTTTTTCTACGGGAAAAGCAGCCTCACCCTATTTCAACGATCGAGTGCTAATTACCAACAGTGGAAATGTAGGAATAGGAACAAATACTCCCTCATCAATGCTTGATATTGCAGCGGGAACAACAGTTGTCAATTCAATTGTAAATGCAAAAGGGAGTATTAATGATTTTTTGCAATTCAACATACAAAATACGAGCACTGGAACGCAAGCTAAAAGTGGCTATAAGGCGACGGCAGATAATGGAACAACGACAACAGGCTTTGTATGGTTGGGAATTAATAATTCAACATTTAGCCTCACATCAGCCAATGACATTGGTGTCGCTAATGATGTGATTTGCATTGGCAAAGGGGAAGATCTCTATATTGCCAATGCACATAATACCAAATCGATTATTTTTTCCACTGGAAAAGCATCATCCCCTTATTTCAATGAACGCTTACGGATTACCAATGGTGGATTTGTAGGGATGGGCACTACAACTCCTACTGCAATACTAGATATAAGGGGGGTGAAATCAACAGGATCAGGAACCGGAACTGGAGGAAACAGTGATGCTCCAAGCCAAGCCATTATGCCTGCGGGTAACGATGGAACGTCGAGGTTTTATGATTGGCCAAGTGGTTGGTCAGGAGGTTTAAGCACGTATGATATTGTTGGTTCAGGCACTTTTTTTAGTACGTATGTAACACGATCT
>JAYSRF010000255.1:0-19408 GCA_043721195.1 Fluviicola sp.
AAGACAACTTGGTTCGGATGGGTGAAGAAGAATGGCGCATTTGTGTTTCAGGTGAACCAAGTTTAGATGGCGTTTTGACTATTGATTTACCAGACAAAAGCGCGTTTTGTGAACAATACGGTCTTTCGGAAACGGCTCCGCTTTTACTTGGAACCATTCACAGTGAAACCATCAATCAATCCATTGACGCTGTTTTTATAGAACAGTTGATTGAGCAATTAACCAGTGAAACTCCTTATCAATTACTTTTCACAGCAGCGAATACAGACCAAGGCGGAACAATCATCAATGAAACATTGGAGCGGCTTGCTCAAACGAATGATCGTTTAACTTTTGTTCGAAGTTTGGGGAAAACCAATTATTATGCTGCATTATCGTATGCTTTAGTTGTGGTTGGCAATTCTTCCAGTGGCATTATTGAAGCACAAAGTTACACTATTCCAGTGGTCAACATTGGTTCGAGGCAAGATGGTCGTTTGCGCAATGTGAATGTGCATGATGTGCCAGTCTCTGTTTCAGCCATTCTTGAAGGAATCCACTATGCAACAGGAAATGAATTTGAACACGTTTACAAAGGTCAACCCAATATTTATGGTGATGGTCATGCGTCAAAACGCATTGTTGCTTTTCTGAAAAACCTTGATTGGGATGCATTATTACTCAAACGATCCACTTTCTAAGCGCAGAATAAACTAATTTATGTCTTTCAGAATCGCTCGATACAGTAGTACAACTCGTACTCAATTTGAAGAAGAATTTTCTTCAGTGATTCCGCAATTGGATATCTATTACTTACCCGCTTTTTTAACCTGCGATGCACGCATGCAAGGTGGCGAATACGAAATCTTTACTGTTCGTTCAGAAAAAGGCGTTTGGATTTATCCCTATATTTTATTGCCCATTCCGAATAGTGAGTGGTTCGACGTTGGTTCGCCTTACGGCTATGCAGGTCCATTTTGTACTGATCCTGATTTATTTGAATTTGCTGAAAAAGCATTGCTAGAATCTTTCAAAGAACGAGCAATCGTAACGGAATTTGTACGCTATCATTACGCTTTTAATGGGTTAGAAGACCAGCGATTCTCACAAAATAGCACCAACCTAGAAAACAGAACCATTGTGGTGTTAGATACTGCGCAATCAACAGATGTAATTTGGGAACAAGAATTTTCTGGCACCAATCGCAACTTGGTCCGTAAACTGGAAAAAGAAGACTATACCTTTCATTTTCGAACGTTTCAAGAAGCAGATAGCGCAACCTTTCAAGCGATGTATGAAGCAACGATGCAAAACGCAAACGCTTCTGATTTTTATTATTTCGATGCCGCTTTTTATTCACAACTGATTGCTGAATTAGGTGATCAATTGAAAATTGCAACTGTTGAAAAAGAGGGCGTTATTTTCAGTACCGCTTTGTTTTTTCTGAGTGGACCGTTTGTGACCTATTACCTTTCAGCCAGAAACCTTGATTATCCGAAAGTCACTGCTTCTAATTTTCTACTTTCAAAAGTCGCATTTTGGGCAGGAGAAAACGGGTTTAAAACACTCAATTTTGGTGGTGGACTCAGCAATGATCCAACCGATCGCCTCTTTAAATTTAAGCGCAATTTCTCGACTAAAACAGCACCGTTCTTTATCGGAAAGCGCATTCATGATTCAGAAAAATACGCACAACTCGTCCTCCAATTTCAGCAAGAATATGGAGTGGAAAACTACGAGCGTGTAAAACATATCTTGCAGTTTTACCGATAATTGTAATTTCGTTGTTATGATTGAAAAAAACAGCCATTCGATTCCGCACTCGGCAAGCATCAAAAACGGTCTAGTTCTCCTCAATGAGTTGAACGGACATGCCGTATTTGTTATCGACGATCAGGATGTCGTTTTAGGAACCGTTACCGATGGTGATATTCGCCGTGGTTTACTCAATGAATTGAACTTGAGCGATTCCATTACTCAGGTCATGCACACCCAATTTCGGCATATCAAAAGCACGGATTATTCCTTAGCTGCGATCAATGAATTCCGCAAATTGGACATCAAATTTGTGCCTGTTATTGATCCAGAAGGTCGGATTACAAAATTACTCGATCTCAATGCGCTTCGTGCGGTGATTCCTGTCGAAGTATTGCTCATGGCTGGTGGTCGTGGTGAACGTTTACGCCCCATGACAGACGATATTCCAAAACCACTTTTGAGAGTGGGCGATAAACCAATTATCGAACACAACATTGATCGACTGGCGCTTTACGGTGTAGAGAAAATTTCCATTTCAGTGAAATACAAGGCGGAAATGATCGAATCGTATTTCAAAGATGGATCCGATAAAGGGTTGGAAATTTCCTACATTCACGAAGATGAACCTTTGGGAACAATTGGTGCGATTTCCTATATGCCAACCATACAAACAGATGCCGTTTTGGTCATGAATAGCGATTTATTGACCAATATCGATTTCGAAGATTTCTACCGTTTTTTCTTGGAAAAAGACGCAGATATGGTCGTCGCAAGTATTCCATATCGTGTTGATATTCCGTATGGTGTTTTGGAAACATCGGGTGATCAGATTACTTCGCTCAAAGAAAAACCATCCTACGTTTATTATTCCAACGCGGGAATTTACCTCATCAAAACAACCTTATTGGATCGCATTCCGAAAGGAGAATTTTACAATGCAACTGATTTGATGGATGCCTTAATGAGTGAAGGTAAAAATGTCAGTAATTATCCCATTGTGCATTATTGGTTGGATATTGGAAAACCAGAAGATTTCAAGAAAGCGCAAGAAGACATTAAACACATCCATTTTTGATGCGCCCTACAATTGAAAATAGCCTAGTTTTGATTCCTGCACGTGCGGGTTCGAAAGGTGTTCCAAACAAAAATGCGAAATCATTTGCAACTGGAAAATCATTAACCGAACGTGCCATTGCTGTAGCTTTAGGTGTTTTTCCCGCTGAAAAAGTGGTGCTAAGTACAGATGATGCAGTTTTAATTCAACAAGGTAGAAAAACTGGAATTTCCGTAATTGAACGATCTCCTGAATTGGCTTCTGACACTGCTGGAATGCTCGAAGTAATGATCGACGCCATTGAAAAACAACCAATTGAACCTGCGTTTCTAATTCTACTACAACCCACAAGTCCTTTCCGAACGGTTGAACACTTACAACGTGCTTTGGAACTTTTTCAAGAAAACGACCAAGCGGTAGTTGCAGTAAACGAACCGAAAGGTCATCCATTTTACACCTTGTTTCAGCAAGAAGGTGATTTCATTCATAAATTTGAGCAAAACGCTGTTGTAAGACGACAAGATTTACCTCCGATGTACGATGTGAATGGTCTGCTCTACATCTTTGAAGTTGCAGCTTTGCGCAAAGCATCTTGGGTAACATTTGAACGCATTCGACCGCTAGTAGTTTCGCAATGGGAGGCCATTGATATTGACACACAAGAAGATTGGTGGTTGGCTGAAACATTGATGAAAGGAATGGAATAAATTGATGAATACTCACAACTTTCACCAATAAACTGATTACTGTCTATCTCCTACAACCTACCTTTTGCTTTCTTCAATTGATCTTCTGGATCTCCTCTTCGAATTTCGGCTACCACTAAACGGGAATCCCACAATCCAGTTTGTTGTACTCTTTTAGGATCCAAATAAGTATCTTGTCTTGCGCCAATAAAGGCATCATCATGTCCATAGAGTTCTACATCGGGTGTTTTATCTTTTCGGGTAGAAATTTCTTCTCCATTTTCCTCAAGACTAGACATCAATTGCGGGATTGCTTTCAATAAATTCAATTGGAAATCTTCCCAATGCTCGGCTGGATTAGCGTGTCCTTTACTCAACAATAACTCTCGTATCTCACCAGGAAGTGCCCATTCTTTAACGAACTGAAGCGTATTCCTCGCTAATAGAAATGCTTCTGCATAATCATCTGTTGTTTTGAGTACTCCTGAAGCAAGACTTTCTAAATGATCCTTCACCCAAATCAATGTAGAGTCTTTTACATAACTGCTCAATCCAGCATGCAATTGAAACTCCTTTTTTGCTAGACCACTAATTTGTGCTCCACCTGTACCAGAATTGGTCACTTCTTTCTCAACTTGCCTGTAAAATTCCTGCTGAGTAATATTCAAATGCGCTTGTGAATACACTGAAAAGAGACTGCACAGTTGTTTAACAAGGTACCTAGAAAGCAACTGTGTTCCAGGTTGGGTCAATGTTCCTAGTTGAATTCCAGTTGCCATCAACGACTCTAAATCACGGTAGATTTTAGCACCGCCAACTTCTGACGGCTCCATCAAAAGACTTGCTGTTTTTAAATCTGTTGCAAAATTTACTTGAGAAGACACTTGGTACTTCTCTTTACCCGATTTCTTACTTTTTCCTACTTGGATCTGATCCAATATTTTTTTATTAATGTGCAAAGTAGCTTCAGAACCTATTTTAGGTGATTTCTCATCTTCATCAAATGTGATCGAATCCTTTTCACCACCTTGCACTTCGAGCGATTGTGCTAATTTGGCAGGATCAACATTGTGGGAAATCTGTTCTGGTTTGAGTTTTAAATCTGTGTTGATGAAATTCAAACCTGTTTTTTTCTCCAATGATCCCATCACATTTGCAAAGGCAATTGTTGAATACTTTTTGCCTAATAATTCTTCTTTCGGTGTTGGCAAAGGTGGTGTAATGTCTGACAATTCCTTGCGCATGAGGTTATCAATCTGTCCCACCACATCTGGATCTGGCAAAGGTACACCCGCAACTGTTGGGAGCAAAAATGGCGGACTCACCAATTCCAATGCATTCCCAGCATCTGTTTCAATGATGAATGGAATACTGGTCAATGGCATTGATTCTTTTGATTTTGCCAACTCTATGTGTGATAACCCAGCTAATGGACTGTCTACCATATCGGCAAACTCATGTTCGAACCCCGTTGTTGTCATCAGGTATTTAAAAAATCCCGAACTCTCTAAGTCCTTGTACGCTCTTTGTAATCGATCCTGTTGTTGAATCAATGCAGCAAGTGGCATATCAGGATCTAAATTTATCCAAGGTCCCAAAATTGCAACAACCATCTGCAATTGTCCGATCAGATGTTGTGCAGATTTGAATGATTGATTGTGTAAATCCATCACTGGTAAAATGCGCTCTCGGATCAACTTTTTATCGGCTTCTTTCGGGAACCCTTTCAACACAAGAAGGGTTACTTCCTCCAGTGTATAGGCTTTTTCATTTAAATTGATCTGACGTTGAACTGAATGACTTGTTGTAGGAGCCGAAATAGTTCTAGTAACTGAATCAGGGGAATGTTTCATTTGCACTGCTTTCGCGCCCATTTCATCTGCTTCTCGTTCCAATTGAACGTCATCATTAATTGCTACTTTTTCTTTTAGCTGCATCGTCGGCTTAACCCGGCCTTGTTTCTGTTGTACAACATGCCAAGCTTCATGCGGAAGGTGTTTTTCCTGTCCTGGCGCCACATGAATTTCAGTTCCTTGTGCATAAGCATGCGCTTGAAGTTGTGCAGGTTTATTGGAGTTATAATGTACTTTTACATCGTCCATCGAATACCCTGAAAGATTTTCAACACCCGATTTTATTGGATCTGGCAATCCTGTTTTATTTTCAATGCTTCTACTCAATCCCGAAGTAGATTCCGAACCGTTGAGTGAATGTAACTGCGCAACTTTTTGCACAGGCTGACCTTGCTTTTCTAATTTACGGGCATTTGCTTCTTGCCGCATTTCCTCCAGAAACAACCGTTCTTCCTCGGTAGGCTTCCCTCCTTTCGTAACCTTTTCCAAGATTGATTGCAAGCGTTTTATTTCATTTACCCCTTTTTCTATTTTTAAAATTGCCAAAGCTCGTTCTTCAATTTCTTGTGCTTGAAGCTCGATCAATTCCAAATCATCCACATCTTCCAACTCAAGTTGGATTCCTTTTGTGTAATACGCTTCTTTCCCAAAACGACTCAAACTTTTGATACTTTCAACTGAAAAGCCTTTGGTTCCTAGTTTGGATCTTACCATGACTCTGTCTTCGAGTTTTCCGCTACCATCTTTGATTTCAACGACAATTCCTGAATGAGCTGCATCTCCAAAAACAACCACACAACCGACTAATGGCCCTACAGATTGAGTGTATTCGTCTGCCAAAATTTTATTGACAGGTCCTGCATCTATAAAACTATAAGGTCCATTTGCGGCATTGTATCCTCCAAACGTAAATCCATGGCAATTAAACAATCCTGCATCATCGTCACGTTGCATCATCAAACCTTGACTAGATTCCTCTTGAAGACTGACCTTGTTTTCACCTTTAAAAACCTCAATAACGGTACCTCCATCCGTTTTTACTAAAAATTTGCGCCAACTTACTCCATTAAATATTTCTGTTTTATGACTTTCTGGACCATTTTTTACGGTATCCCACTGAACCCGTTGTACCGTTTCATCGTTCTCCAAATCAGGATCTTTTTTCTGAACTACCACTTCCGAATACTGATTGGCTAAAGATTGAGACTGACGAAATTGTTTTACGGACGCACTATTTTCGGTCATGATTTTCAATTCCATGAATGGTTGCACATCAGTACTCGTATTTGCCAACTCTTGCATTTTCAGTTGCGCAGTAGCATCTGGCCTACTGTTCACAAAAGACTGATTGTCAACCGAAACCTCGTGTTTAGACGCAGTACTTGAAACCGATTGAGTTTTATTTTCTTGGATTTTTTCAGTGTGAATAGTCATCATTTCGGTTTTTTTTAGTCCATGTACGCAGTCAATAGCTTGATCGTATTACAATCGATTCGTGATTCGAATAAACTAACTTTCAATTATGACCAACAATTTGGTAATGGAATGAATAGTGTTTTTTTCGCAACGAGGCAAGCTACATCAAAACTAACAGAATTTTCGATTTGTTTCAGCTAAAAATCACTTTGATTTAAAAAAAACAAACGTGAATAAACCACGTTCGATCTTGAATTGTTTAGATGAAGTTGTCTTCTATCATTATTTCGGTTTACTGTGAAGAAAAAAACGAACACACATTTTTACTTTGGGTGATTCACTTCATTCCCAAATTCATCCCAATATTGATCTGTGCAATTACTATCGATTATTCCTTCACCGTTTTCATTTATGGGTAATAAAGTATAAGTACAGTTGGATTCTGATTTCATAATTCCATTTGGATAATAACAAAGCGTGTATACAATTTGATTTGTCTCTTCGATACTACCAATTACTTCCATTATTCTTTTTAACTCACCACCTTCAAACCAATATTGATGCAGATTCGAATCTAATTTAAAAGCCAATGATCCACTGGAATAATAGGATTCAACCAAAATGTAATAATAGTTTCCAACATTTACTTTACTATAAACTTGCCCATTATCATAATAGGTGATCAATGTATCAAGGAAATTAGAGGTGTAGTGTTCTTTTATGGAAACAGTTCCATCCGTTCGAAAGGTGGTTCTATATCCCGACCCCTTCTCCCCGATTCGCGAGCCTTTCGAATCAAATGTTTCGTTGATTTCAAGTTTAAATGCACCTTCATTTATCTGATTTTTTGGCCAATGACCATAGTTGAGTGAATTTGCAATTGAACCATCCCTGTAGTATTCAATCCATTGACCAAAACGTTTCCCCTCTTTTACTTTTCCTTCAGCTTTCAGCGATCCATTATCGAAGAATTCCTTCAGCGATCCATTTCCGTTCACTAGTAATTGCTTCCCTTTTTCCCAATAACTTTTATAAATCAAATTGCCATTTACGAATTCTCGTTCTTCATAGAGTTTTCCATGTTGATCAAAATACCGCCATATACCTTGCTTGTGATTTTTTATTTTCCGAGTCATTTCGTCATAACTACCTTTCTCCTTGATTATTCCATTGGAATAATAAGCTGTATACTCACCAATTAAGTCATTGTTTTCATATTGAAACTCTTCTGAAATCCCACCGTTTTCAAAATACACGGTATGTCTCCCAGTTCCTTGTTTCAGCGTTTGCGTGCCATTCCAATCAAAGGATTGCATCATTACAACCTTAGATTCAAGTGATGTATACAATTGAATTTGTGCTTCGAAATGAAGTTTGCCATTTGGGTGAAAAGCAATTGAATGATAATGATCTACTTCTGAATACGTTCTGATCTGTTTAACTGCCCTATTTGACCAAAATAAAGAATCTATCTGACCAGAAGAATTACTAGACAAAAACATAAAAAATAGAACCCAGGAGAATAACTTCATATTCGTTTGACTGAATTAAAGATACATCATTAATTATTTTAATTTCAATTAGTTAAAAACTTTCAGTAACTTGGACTATTCGAAGATTACTTATTTTAGATATGGTAACTTTCACTAATTACACTGAAATACATGAAAAACTTACTCGTACTACTCACTACAGCAATGTTGAATCTCACAGCATCAGCTCAATTACCCTACACAACTGCTCAGTTTCAATACGACAGTTTGATCGATGTTTCCTACGGAACTGCCATTGATTTCGCGGGTAATTCTACCGATTTACTAATGGACATTTACAAACCCATTGGCGATTCCAATTGTTTGCGACCTGTAATTGTGTTGATTCACGGAGGTGCGTGGGTATCCGGAAGTAAAGAAGATCCGAATTTGGTTTATATGTCGCGTGATTTGGCAAAAAAAGGGTGGGTTGTTGCAAATATCAATTACCGATTGGGAACCCACAAGGCTTCCAATTATGTCATGTACGCAATTTGTGATACGAATATTTCAGCTCCTTGCGCTTATATCTGTGATAGTTCAGAAATCTACCGAGCCAATTTTAGAGGTATGCAAGATGCAAAAGGTGCTATTCGTTTTATGAAAGACCGCTTTTTAATTGATTCATCCGATATCAATAATGTATTTGTTGCTGGTGAAAGCGCTGGTGGTTTTGTTGCCTTTGCAACCGCATTTACGGATCAATTGAGTGAAAAAAGTGCCGATTGTTTTGCGATTTCAGACGCACCAACTCCATCTGCCAATTTAGCTACTTATGGTTGCATTCCAGCAAGTAATTCACTGATTCGTCCAGATTTAGGGAGCATCGACGGTACACTTCACCTAGGAATACATGACGCCACCGTACAAGGGATCGGCAATTTTTATGGAGGTGTCTTGAATTTAGAATTGTTTCAACAAACAAACAACGAATATCCAGTAGTTTATTTATTTCATCAAGGCTCAGACATTGTTGTCAATTATAATTATGGAATTTTACTAGGTAGAACAAGTTGGGAATGTTATGCGCAAACAAACCTATGTCAATCCTATTTTTTCTACCCGTATGCACATGGCAGTAAAAGCATTGATCAACATTTTCAATCGCTCGGTGCTACAGGTCCTCTCTGTCAAACCGATATTATTGAAAATTACAGTTACTTAAACAATTGTTTTTCCAATGGTCATTCAATCGATAATCTCACCACACGTTTGCAGAATATGACAGACATATTTGCTGCTAAAATTGACGTTTCAGGAAATGATCCTGCAACGAATTGTTCTTTGATTGGATTGAATGAAGCAAACTTGAACACTCCATTTTCACTTTTTCCAAATCCTGCAAATGATCAATTGACGATTCAACTCCCAGGCAATGTAAGTGAGCTTCAGTATACAATTACAGATGCGCTCGGTAAAACCATTTTCATCGGTAAACTCACTGGTCAAACTACCACAATTGATGTTTCAATACTCGCAAAAGGAATATATACAATTCAAGTTGGCAATGCGGCAATGCAAATGATGAGATGGGTTAAGAAGTAGATGTATTCTTAAGAATTATCCTTGTTGATTTATAGATCATTTACTTTCTATTTTTTTTACAATGCTTTTTGCTTTCAAAATGTAATTACATTTAGTTTTTAGTAAATTTACAGTTAGAATATTTTATTAAAATGAAAATCACCACCTTGTTTCCTTTATTTAATAATTTTTTTTTAAAACGAGAATTATTAATAAGCCTTCTTTGTTTGTTTATTTGTACAAAAAATAATGTATTTGCTCAATCTGGGTACATTGATACAACTTTTGAAAAACCACTTTATGACCGGTTTGGAACAGGAACTAGAGCCCAAAATGTAGTTAATACATCACTTCTTTTGCCTGATGGAAAAATCATGATCGGAGGAGATTTTTCTTCATATAATGGTGTTGCATGTGATTTATTGGCAAGATTAAATTCGGATGGAAGTTTAGATTCTTCTTTTCATTTCCAGAGCCCTTTCACATCAATTATTACAATGGCTCTTCTTCCAGATGGTAAAATTTTACTTGCAGGATCTGGTACATTGGGAGTTATTAAGATTCATCCAAATGGGGATTGGGACACCTCTTTTCAGGTTAGTGCTATTGGCGGGTATGTGAGAGAAATGGTTCTACAAAGTGACCAAAAAATTTTAATAGGAGGCTCAATATATAGTTTCAATGGTTATCCTCATAATGATCTTCTTCGACTTAATACAAATGGAACAATCGATACCACTTTTGATATTGATGGGGGAGTTTATTTTAGTTATCATTCTATTTATTCTGTTGCCTGTCAAACCGATGGAAAAATATTAGTTGGTGGAGATTTCACTTATTATGATAGTGTTCCTACTGGAAGAATTGTTCGATTGAATAATGATGGGAGCCGTGATCTAACTTTTGATACAGGAGTTGGTTTGAACGACATTGTTCTATCTATTCAAATTCAATCTGACAATAAAATAATCGCAACAGGGTATTTTAATGAATTTAATGGTCTCACAAAACACGGAATTATTCGTCTATTACCCAATGGGGTATATGATGCAAGTTTTAGCAATGGCTTAGGTGCGCCAAACATACATACAGTCAGGTTAAAATCGAATGGAGAGATTGTTATAGGTGGGAATTTCAGCAGTTATGATTCCCAATCAACTTCTAATGTAGCAGTTTTAAGCCCTAATGGAATTTTGCAAGTATCGACAACTAATGTTGGAGGATCTGAGGTAAAAACACTTTTGATACAGCCAGACAACAAAATTTTTGTTGGTGGTAATATCATGAGTTTAATGGGCGTTTTTACAATTAATGGTGCTACACGTATTATGCCGAATGGCGATCTGGACAGTTCATTTGTCCCATGGACGGGATCAAGTGGTCAGATCAATGATATGGTACTTCTTCCCAATGATAAAACCATTATTGTGGGTGATTTTTTGTCCTATGATGGATATTCTGTATCAAGAATTGCAAGGTTGAATGTAGATGGCACACTTGATCAATCTTTTGATCCAGGAACAGGGGCAAATGACGTTATCTATTCTTTAGTGGTTCAATCGGATGGAAAACTACTAATTGGAGGTAATTTCACCTTGTTTAATGGTATAATAAGAAATAAGCTCGCTAGACTCAATAGCGATGGTAGTCTTGATTTAACTTTTAATCCAGGAAATGGACCTGAATTGGGGTTTGTGAGAGTTGTTGAATTAGAGCCAAGTGGTAAAATATTGGTTGGTGGAAATTTTTATTATTACAATGGTGTTACAGCTGTCTCTGCTGTAAGACTTAATCCAAATGGTAGTTTGGATGCATCCTTCAGTACTGGAATAAATGGAGGTTTAGTGGAAGTAAGGGCTCTTGCTCTTCAACCTGATGGGAAAATCATTGTTAGTTCACATTATTATAATGGGTCTTTTGGTAATAATCATACTTTACGTTTACATTCAAATGGAATCATTGACACTAGTTACAATCGTGATACTCAATTGAATTTCAATGTAAATGTGATCAAATTACAGTCAGACGGTAAAATTATTGTTGGTGGTAATATGACAATCTCTTCGGGTAATATTGCGCGACTTAATGCCGATGGAACCATTGATCCGTCATTTAATGCTGGTTCCGGGATTGATAACATTGTACATGATATTTGTTTACTTTCATCAGGACAATATATTGTTGCGGGAGAATTTGATGAATATGATGGCCATTTAGCATCGAATCTTGTAAGGATAAATGCTGATGGAACATATGACAATACTTTCCAAACCCAAGTAATTGACTATGGTTCAAATATCAGAGATGTAAGAATCAAGCCGAATGGGCAATTATTAGTTTCTGGATTTTTCTATGATTATAATGGAAAACCTGCGCATTGTATTACTCGATTGAATCACGATATTAGCGGAACCTCTAATATGAATATTTCATTTGATTCAATAATCCCTGTGACTTGTACAAACAGTGGAAACATTACCGCAACTCCTCTTTTGGGTGTCCCTCCTTATAACTTTGAATGGCAAACCTTTCCTTTAGCTACAACACAAAGTATTCAACCTAATGAGTCTGATTTCTATTCGGTTATAGTTACTGATTCGACTGGCTATTCTGATCAAAAAACAATCTTACTTTCTGGATATGAATCAACTACAATTGATCTTGTTCCATACTTGAATTATGGAGAGTTTCGACCTGGGTTTTCTACAAATATATTTATTGAAGCAGTCAATAATGGTTGTATTCCGACGGACTGCAATTTAAAACTTGTTTTACCTAATTTACTATTGTTTAATTCAGCCAATCCGCCTCCATCTTATACTTCTGGAGACACATTATTCTGGCAACTCCCACAACTTCTTTACAACTTAACTCAATTTATTATTACCGTCAATGTCACTACATCAACAAGTGCAATTATTGGAGACTCAATTGAACTTAATGCTATTGTTTCTCCACTAGTTAATGATGAGCATCCAGAAAACAACAAAAAATTAGTATTGTCTCCTATAGTAAATTCATTTGACCCGAATAATATTATAGTTTACCCTATAGGAAAATGCGAAGATCATTTTGTTGATAATCAACAAAGGATTACTTATACAATTAATTTTCAAAACACCGGGAACTCGGAAGCGATAAATGTCAATATTATCGATTCAATAAGTGCTTTTCTTGATATTTCAACGGTCCGTTTAATTAACCAAAGTCATCCATTGTGGATAGAATTATTATCGGATAATGTATTAAAATTTCATTTTGATAATATTCATTTGGCCGATAGTGGAAGTAATGAAACTGGAAGTCATGGTTATTTTACTTTTGAAATAGACCAATTGTTAGGCTTAAATACGGGAATGATAATAACGAATCAAGCGGAGATCTATTTTGACTATAATTCTCCTATTGAAACTAACACTGTTTTCAACTCTACCTTTTCTGATAATCTTGAAACATTTAGTTGTGATTTGGATCTGAACAACATAGAAAATGCCGAAAATATTATTATATTTCCTAACCCTATTGAAAACAATTTTACAATAAATCGCTTAACAGATAATCTCGCCATTATTACCTTGAGAGACCTGGATGGAAAGGTTGTTGTTTCGACTTTCAAAACTAATGAGCAAATCATCTTAATGGAATGTGCACATCTACAAAACGGTATTTATATACTTCAAATAGAAACTGAACTATCAGAGACTGTAATTAAGATTGTTAAGAGGTGAACACATGGTTTTTAATTGAAGATTGAATCGTTTACTCACTCCCCAGTAGCTACTTCTTCTCCAAATCGTTCTACATTCGCTAACCAAGCGGCTGCATTTTTTACATAACGTGCGGTTCCGGCTGCATCCCATTTTACGCATAAACGAGTAAAACCGCCATCAATAACCATGCGCAAACCATTGCGTTCGTAAACAGCTGTTACTACATTTCCGTCGCTGGAATACATGATTGGAGTAAGGTTTTGTTCGGGATCACTGATTGTTGAAACAGTAATTCCTTCATAAACGGTTTCCAAACCTGTTGTAATTAAATGGTCGGGAACTAATCCAGAAATGGAATCATTTTCTTTAAAGCGCAATACTTGATCACCGTAGTATTCACCTTGCATAGTCACGTTGAGAAGTCGTTCCGTGATAAAATTGCCTTCCACGTGATAAGGTGTGTTATCATTCCAAATATAGACTCCTCTTCCGCTTTTGAAATAGGCTTCAAGTACTTTCATGTGTTCTTCGGTGAATTGATTCGCACCGCCACCAGAAAGCAACCAAAATTGACATGATTTTTTCAAACTTTCTGCAAAGGTTTTGACATCAGGAATCGTGCGTGCTTCAACCATATTAAAGCCTTTCTCCAGTAAAGCTGCTTTTGCATAACTCATAGTATTTCCACAAATATTGAGTACAAAAACAGTTTGACCTTCAAATGCATTGTCCTTCGCTAAATCATATTCATTGCCTTTGAGATTGCCATAAGCATCCGATTCTGCTGGTTTTACCAATTCTATTTTGGTTTCAACTATTCCCGTTTCGGCATTCACCGCTTGAACGGGAACTTCTTCTCGAATAGCACTTTTTCCAGCATTTGCGTTGTATTGAGAATAGCTGGAAAAATAAAGGAAGATGGTTAGTAAAGTAAGCGTTACGTTTTTCATAATCGTTGTGTTTGAACACAGATGATTACACCAATGCGATTGTTTCGTTCAAACAGAACGGTTTTTTGTTTTTTTCACCTTCCGATTGATCATATAAACTGCCGCGATCCCAATTGTCCCTCCAATGATTGTATGAACTTCGATCTTTTCACCTAAAATGAGCCAGGAAGAAAGAGCGGCAGTAAACGGGACAGTAAAAATAAAACTACTTGCTTTTTCCGCACCGATTTTAGAAGTCGCATAGAAATACATGGTCGTAGCTAAGCTCGTTACAATGATACTTCCGAAAAGTAAATTCCCCCAAAATGTCGCTTCTGTAAGATGAACCAATCGGTTGATTTCCGTGAAATCCGACAAGAAAAACAAACAGACTAACGTTACAACATACATCCACCAAGTAAAAGCAAATGGCGAACCATAGTTGGCTGCTTTCGAAGTGAATTTGCTCATCACAGCCCAAATAAATGCGCTTAACAAAAAGAAAACATTTCCTGGATTTGAGAAAATGTCTGGTTTAGACCAGATTTGCAACAAAGTCAATCCAGCAATTGCACCGAAAATCAATCCGATGGATTCATTGATACTTGGTCGCCTCCAATCAATGATCATTCCCAATCCATAAGCCATGATTGGATTCAAAGTAGTCACCAAAATACCTCCAGCACCTGGATTTCCAGTTTGCAATCCTTTCAGAAAAGTAAAACTGTAGACCGACATTAAACCTCCAGAAATTAACAAGAATGGAATCCCCTTTACAGCAATTTTTAACGGAATTTTCAGAAAGTACAGCAACACCAATAAACTGAGTACAACAATGGTATAGCGCAAGGCATTCAATTCCATAGGATTCCCCAACTTGGTCAAAACGCCATTCGATGACCAGCTAACGCCCCAAAAAACCATACTTACAATCATAATCAATGTAAGGTTCGCGTTCGTTTTTTCAGAGGGTGTGCTCATGTCTATGTCCTTTGGTGTTGCAAATGTACAGAAAGCACAAGTGGAATAGCGGATGATCTGCATAAAATAACTAGAGCCGTTTTAAATATTCGAATCGTATACATTTGTAAATCTGGTAGTTGTAGTTGTGTAGATAAATTTTCTAGTTAGAAAACAAACTAAATAATTGTTAATAAAGTAGATTTGACTTAATTAATATTTGAAGGGTAACCGACAATTTCCGAACTTCGATTAACTTTACGGCATGGAAAAGAACGATACACAACTCAATATAGAGCTTTCGGAAGAAACTGCTGAAGGAGTTTACTCCAATTTGGCAATCATTACGCATTCTCAAGCGGAATTTGTAACCGATTTCATTCAAATGATGCCTGGAATGCCCAAAGCAAAAGTTCGTTCTCGTGTAATTATGTCTCCACAAAATGCAAAACGTTTAATGCGTGCGTTGGCAGATAATATTCAAAAGTACGAGCAAACAAATGGTGTTATCGCTGATACTGAAAACCCGCCTTTTCCTCCAATGAATTTTGGTGGCCCTGCAACACAAGCATAAGATGAAACGTTGGTTCATATATCTGTCTCTCATTGTTATTTCGATGTCTTCATTGGCACCGAATATGCAAGGGTTGCAGCTATTTCGACTCAATAATTTAGTACACCATATTCAGCATCATTTTGGAGCAGATTGGACATGGACTGAAATGAAAGATTTTGTATTGGAACACTATACAAGTACACAACTGTTAAGTGATCCAAATGATAAAGAACACGAATCATTACCATTCAAATCAGTTACACAAACAGCAATGAATACTGTTGTTGCTGATGCGTCAATCAAATCAATAGAAGTTAGATTCTATCAGTTCCCCGAAGAAAACCAAAAACCACAATTTAAAATTCCCAATTCCATTCCGATCGATCGATCAGGTAATATTTGGACTCCTCCTCAATTGAGCTAAGAAACTACAGTTTTCTCGTCGCAATTCGCTTCGAGTTTGTTTCATTTTAGCTTTTTTATTATGTTGAGTAAAATTATTCAATTCTCGATTTCCAACAAATTGGTAATCGGAATATTTACATTGGGGTTATTTATTTGGGGAATTTTCTCTCTTCAGCAATTACCTATTGATGCAGTTCCTGACATCACAAACAATCAGGTACAAATAATTACTTCTGCTCCTTCCTCGGGTGCTGAAGATATTGAACGGTATGTAACCTTTCCCATTGAACAAACCATGGCTTCGATTCCGAATATCGAGGAAATTCGTTCGTTCTCACGATTTGGATTAAGCGTTGTTACCATCGTTTTTACGGAAGAAACGGATATTTATTGGGCGAGAGAACAAGTTGCTCAGCGTCTTCAAGAAGCAAAAGCCGCTATTCCAGCTGGACTGGGTGATCCGAGTATGGCACCACTAAGTACCGGTTTAGGCGAAATCTACCAATACATTATTAAGCCAAAAGGTGGTTATGAAAAAGAGTTTTCACCTGCTGAATTGCGCTCCATTCAAGATTGGATTGTCAGAAGACAATTATTGGGAGTTGAAGGTGTGGCAGATGTTTCTGGATTTGGAGGCCATCTGAAACAATACGAGGTTGCCATTCAACCAGAAGTTTTACGAAGCTTTGGAATCAGTCTGACTGAATTGTTCACTGCATTGGAAAATAACAATCAAAATTCAGGTGGGGCGTATATTGAAAAATCTTCCACTACTTATTTTATACGAAGTGAAGGGTTAACCAAGAGTTTAGATGATATTGGAAACATCTTGGTAAAGAAAGTTGGGGATCGTTCCATTCTAGTAAAGGATCTTGCAAAAGTACGTTACGGTTCTGCCATTCGGTATGGTGCATTGACGAATGCCAATTACGGTGAAGCGGTAGGTGGTATCGTGCTGATGGTAAAAGATGCTAATGCTTCCAAAGTCATTCATTTGGTGAAAGATCGAATGGCTCAAATTAGTAAAACGTTGCCTGAAGGTGTTGAAATTGAAGTGTATTTAGATCGCACAAAATTAGTGGACAAAGCCATTGGAACCGTTTCTACCAACCTCATCGAAGGTGCACTCATCGTTATTTTTATTCTTGTTTTATTATTAGGTAACCTGAGAGCAGGATTAATTGTTGCTTCTGTCATTCCTCTGGCAATGCTTTTTGCTGTTTCGATGATGAATGTCTTTGGTGTATCGGGAAACCTCATGAGTCTAGGAGCAATTGATTTTGGATTGATCGTAGATGGCGCAGTTATTATTGTAGAAGCAACTTTACACCATTTAGTCGCCCGAAGATCGAAACATGTGTTGTCGCAAAAAGAGCTAGACCTAGAAGTGCAATCTTCCGCTACCAAAATCATGAAAAGCGCGGCCTTCGGAGAAATCATTATTTTAATTGTTTACTTACCATTGCTTACACTCGTTGGTGTAGAAGGAAAGATGTTTGCTCCAATGGCTCAAACTGTAATTTTTGCCATTATTGGGGCGTTTATCCTCTCATTGACGTATGTGCCAATGATTTCAGCTTTAGTGTTAAGTAAAAAGCCATTACCAAAGAAAACACTGTCAGATAAATTGGTTATGTGGATTCAAAACAGGTATGAACCAGCTCTAAATCGTGTTATTCGTTATCAAAAATGGGCGATTTCAGGGGTAGTACTTTTGTTTTTCTTCTCGATTTTCTTGTTTTCTCAACTGGGAGCAGAATTTATACCAACACTAGATGAAGGTGATTTTGCAGTGGAAATGCGAGCGCCTTCTGGTTCAAGTTTAGAACGAATGGTGGAATTATCTACCCGTTCAGCAGAAGTACTAAAACAGCATTTTCCAGAAGTGAAAACGGTGATTGGCAAAATAGGAACAGCTGAAATACCAACAGATCCGATGCCAATTGAAGCCTGTGATTTAATGATCATTTTAAAAGATAAACACGAGTGGACGTCTGCTACCAATCGAGAAGAATTAGCTGATAAAATGCAACGCGTGTTGGAGGAAAATGTACCGGGAGCATCATACGGATTCCAACAACCTATTCAAATGCGTTTCAATGAGTTGATGTCAGGTGCAAAACAAGACGTCGTTGTGAAAATTTACGGCGAAGACCTCGATCAATTATCACACTATGCAAATCAGATTGGTCAAATTGCACGTGGGATCAAAGGTGCTACTGATGTCTATGTAGAAGAAGTTACCGGGTTACCACAAATCATTGTGCGCTTTAATCGCCAGGCAATGTCTCACTACGGAATAAATGTGTCTGATGTCAATAAAGCAATCAACATGGGATTTGCAGGACAGCCTGCAGGACAAGTATTTGAAGGAGAAAAACGCTTCGATTTAGTGGTACGTTTAGATGAACCAAGTCGTCAAAGTATCCAAGATTTGGAAAACCTTACTGTTATTAATAATGACGGATTAAGCATACCAATTGGGCAATTGGCAACAGTTAAAATGGAAACAGGTCCCAATCAAATTCAGCGTGATGATGCAAAACGCCGCATCATTGTTGGGTTCAATGTCCGTGAGCGGGATGTAGAAAGCATCGTGAAAGAACTACAACAAAAAGTGGATAAAAAAGTGCAATTCGAGGCTGGATATTTCCCAACTTTTGGAGGAACTTATAAAAACCTTGAAAAAGCGCGTGCACGGTTATCAATCGCAGTGCCTGTTGCCTTGTTTTTGATTTTATTCCTTCTTTACGCAGCCTTTCAATCTGTGAAACAAGCGTTATTGATCTTTTCAGCCATTCCACTTGCTGCCATTGGTGGTATCATCGCTTTATGGTTGCGCGATATGCCGTTTAGTATTTCCGCGGGTGTAGGTTTTATTGCCTTGTTTGGTGTAGCAGTATTAAACGGGATTGTGTTAGTGGCGGAGTTTAATCGCCTAAAAAAGGAAAAAACAGCGAATGGTTTACGGATTATTTTAGCTGGAACCCGAGTGCGTTTGAGACCAGTTATGATGACAGCAATGGTAGCTTCATTAGGTTTATTA